>DATLTI010000296.1:0-11558 GCA_035533675.1 Acidimicrobiales bacterium
ACGATCTCCTCACCATCGGACACAGCCATGCCCGCGGACTCCTGTCCGCGGTGCTGAAGTGCAAACAACCCATCGAAGACGAGGTGCGCGACCTCAACTCCTGGGGCATAGATCCCGAAAACCCCGCAGGCCTCTCTCACTTGTTCCATTCTGCCATCGTTTGTGCTTGCTTCATTCAGTTTTCTTGGTGAACTTGTGGTCCTTGAGCACGCAGAAACAGGGCGTTTGTAGACTCGACACATGATTGACCTGCATAGCCACTCGACGTTTTCTGACGGCTCGGAATCTCCTGGTCGGGTCATCGAACTCGCCAAGGCGGCCGGTCTTGACGCCATCGCCCTCACCGATCACGACACGCTCGAAGGGCTCAGCGAAGCCCGGGCGCGGGCGGTCGAACTCGACATTGAGCTGCTGAACGGCTGTGAGGTCTCCTGTGACTTTGAAGACCGCGTCCTCCATGTGCTGTGTTACTTCATCTCTGATGGCTCTGGTCCATTACAAGATGAGCTGATTTTGCTGAGAGGCGATCGAGAGCGACGAAACCATCTGATGATTGAGCGCCTCAGCAAGCTTGGTCTGCCCATCACTGAACAAGAGGTGACAGATAAGGCCGAGGGTAAGGGCATCGGTCGACCGCATATGGCCGCCGTCTTAAAAGACCATGGCGCGGTACGCGACATCAACGATGCCTTCGAGCGCTTCCTCGGAAAGGGACGGCCAGGATATGTGAAGAAATCCCGCGTCACGATCGAAGAGATCATCGACAAGACCTCGCGCTCGGGCGGCGTCTGCTCGATCGCACATCCCTACTCGCTTGACCTCATCGCGCACGAACTCGATCGACAGGTCGACCGCTGGGCCGCGATCGGTCTCGTCGGACTCGAGTCTTACTACGGTCGCTACAGTCCCGAACTTCGCACAAACCTCGTGCAGATGGCTCGCAGGCACGGCCTCGTTCCCACCGGGGGCTCGGACTATCACGGGGACTACAAACCCGACCTCGCAATCGGAACCGGCACCGGAGACCTCTTGGTCCCTTCCGAGGTACTCGATGAACTACGCGAGCGCGTTGCTCGCTGATCAACTCAACTGAACGCGCTGACTCCCATCACAGGATCAGACGGATTCACGCTTACCGGTGCGAGCGCAAGTGCAGAGCCATAGGAGAAGATCACTCCACCGCTTGCGACCAGGTAGTACCCAATGCCAGCAGGAGCAGTGACAATGCCAACAATCGATCCAGTCGGCGCTGGACCGACAGGATGATCGGCCCGTGCGGTGCCAAAGGAAAAGACTCGGCCATCTGACGCGGCGACCCAGTACCCTCGCCCGCCCGACGTGGCAGTGATCCCCACAACGCGCACCCGTTGACGATGCACGTGCAAGAGACCATTCGTTGCGTCGCTGCCAAAACCCGTCACGCGTCCAGAGCGCTGGAGCAGGTAATACCCATCGCCATTCGACCGGGCGATTGCGACCACCGCTCCCGAATGCGGTCCGCGATACAACGAGCCATGCGATTTGACGGCTCCAAATCCAAAGACATGTCCTCTGCTCGTAACGATCCAGTATCCGGTGCCGTTGGCATTCGATGCAATACCAACAACTGCATTCCTCGCAAGATGCATTGGCACACTGCCATAATTCGCCACCGATCCAACGACGAGCACCTGGCCAGAACGCGTGACGCACCACGACCCCGCGCCTGTCGGTGAGCCAGCGATCGCGACGACGTCTGAGGCTCCCACCGGTTCGGTCGCAGGCATTGACTCGACGTTTCCGGTCAATGTAACAAGCCCCGCAGCAGAGACAGTCTCGACCTGTTGTGAGGGCGCGGGAGCAAGAGCGACTTCGACGGTGACCTTCGCGGTGACCTGAAAACCGGTCGCATCGGTTGCGCGGAGCTGAATCATCTGAGTTCCAACGACCGCCGGAATGCCAGAGATCGATCCCGACGAGTTCAGTACCAGTCCAAGCGGTACGGCACCGGTGAGAATCGACCAGGAATAGGGAGCTGTCCCACCGCTCGCATCAAGCGTTGCGCTGTAGGCAACGCCATCGGTCCCAGCAGGCAACGACGAGGTCGTGATGGCCAAGGTATGGACGACACGTGAAGCCCCGGCGAGCACCGGCACAAAGAGCGAGCCTGTAAGAACAAGGATCGTTGTGAGCGCGAGACGAACGCAATGCGTTTGAGTGCCGCGCGCTGTTGTCGGCGTCATGTTCTTGTGGTCACGATGCATAAGATTGTAACTACCCCGAAATCTCGCGCTCGATACACGCATGAAAGGCTGCGACTATCGATTGACATCCTGGCTCATTGCTGAGGTGCTCGACTACCTCTTCCAGCTCGAGAGGCTCCAAAATTGCAAAGTCGTGCCAGTGTTGGCCAAACCCCTCGACAATCTTGTCAGGAATTCCTTCGGGTGCGGTGAGCGCCATGAGTCCACGGCGTCCTGCGATTGGCTCTGGTGGTCCAATCAGTCCCTCGCGCGCAAGCATCGCTGCCTCGAGTGCGTCAGCAGCTGCCTTTCCAGCGCCAATCGCAGCGAGTTCACCACCAGCGACGCGAATTCCCGCGGCCATCGTGCTTGCAAAGCCAAGAGCGTCGTGAATCTGACCCATGTTGATTCCAAGCGCAGTTGAGGTGGCACAGGTTGCTCCAATTCGTCCCGCCGTACCAACGGGGTCCCAACCGCGTGCCACGTGAGCCTCACCGAGCGCCAGGCGAATACGTTCAGCAACCTCACAACCAAGCGCAATCGCAACAATCAATTGCTCCCCGGAGCAGTCGCTCAATTGCGCAGCGACAAAGGCCGATGCAACAACCGCGCTCGAGACTTGGTTGGAAAACGCAGTACCGATATTTCCAAGTGCCGAGGCACTCGCAATCGTGAGTGTTGCAGTGCTCGGTACATATCTGCGCGATGGTCCGATGCCTTCGATCATCGTCGGACCAGGATGACTACCGAGTGCTCGATCGATACGCGCGATCAATGGATCACGTTGCTTCGTTACGCCAATCGAGAGAACCCGGTCGAGTGAGCGAACTGCATGCTCGACTATTCGTCCGTCAAGATCTGATATCGACGACGTTGCACAGACCGACGCGATCGTCTCCGTCACGTTGCTCATCGCGCGCGCACTACGTGATCGATATCTATAAATGACACTCCATCACCAAGCTGCATCGCGAGCTGCCAGAGTAGTTCGGCGCGGCCAGGAAAATAAGCAACAACCAACGCGAGAAATTTCTCACGCAGCTGGGCATCGGTGAGTGGCCGCTCCTTCGACCCCTCTGCCTGAGCGACGTGATGCGCCCTCGTCGTTCCATCATTGAGATGTATCGTGACCGTTGCTGCCTGACGACTGTGATGCTCATCGGGCACGAGGGTGGTTCGGTCCCGGAGCAGAACCACAGAGGGATCGACTGAGATCGCGTCTGAGAATTCGGCGAGCCCGGCGAGTCCTGTGAGTAGACCGACGGCGACTCCATGAATTGCACAGAACCTTGCCTCAAGTCCTGTCGCTACGACTCGACGGCCCATCAGCTCAACGACAAGCGGGTTACACGCCACCGAGACCCGCTCGACCTCGGCGAGGTTGAGCGCTCCGAACTCGAGATGCAGTTTCGTCGCAGCTTCGATTGCCGGATGGGCGACAATGCCACAGGGAAACGGCTTGTAGGTGTTGTCAAGGATCACCCAATGGCGACCAAGGTCTTGGGGCTCGATCCAGCTGGTGTTCCATGAATCTGCAAGCAGCGCAAAATATCCGTGGTCATCGGTCAAAAGATCGCTCGCGTCTGACACTCCTTGTTGTGCGAGAACCGCGCTCAAAAGGCCATTCGCTGAAGCCTTGCCGGCGTGATAGGGCTTGACAGGAGTCCCGAATGCCTCGCGCTGTCCGAGAGACATCGTGGTGGCAATTTGAACCGCGTGCGCAAGCTGTTGTTCATCAAGTCCGAGCAGTATGCCTGCACCTACTGCTGCGCCGATGACGCCACAGGTTCCAGTGATGTGCCACCCAAGGTCATAGTGCGACGGAGTCATTGCGAGTCCGATGCGCAACTGTGCCTCGACCCCAAGTGCCATACCAGCGAGAGCGCGATCTGGAGCAACGTCCATACACATCCCAAGCGCGTAGAGAGCACCCATGGTTGCAGCGCCAGGATGAATCACCGTCTCAAGGTGCGTGTCATCAAAATCATCAAAATGTGCAGCAAACCCAAGCGCGCTTGCGGCGAAGTATCGATCGAGCATTTCGCCACGACCGAGCACCGATATCTCCGCGCCACCGAGAACCGCTCCTGCGCGATAAAGCGCGTCGATCTCGTGCGAATGGCTTGCCCCAAGGGCGGTTCCGAGAACATTGGCAAAGCAGCGACGAGTCTCGTGAATCACCGCGTCTGGCAGTGGTTCATTTGCAAGTGAAACGATGCGCGCTGCAAATTCCTCGAGAGCAGTCATGTTGGATTCTTCTCGGGTTTGCTGATATCGGTCTGGATCTCCTTGAGCCATACCGACACCGCTTCCCCTCCTCCACGAATACTCACCGTGACTCTCATACGAGCCGAGTGCAACCATCAGGCGCAATGGCTCACCTGAGACGTTCCAACACTAATACCTTCCAAATTGTGCACCTCAGAGTAATTGCGGTCGCAAATTGATCAGGGCAATCTTTAGGCTCCGAAGGGTTCAATCGCGCACTGTCCCCATGAGGTCGCGTACCATCGATCCATGGAGCGCCCTGGCACCTCGACCTCGAGCTTTGGTGTATCACGAAGAGAGAATCATGATGCCTCTTCGTTCTATGAACGCTTCACTCCTCCCGAGATCTCCACCGATACAACTGTTGTGTCGCCAACAGATATCGACCGGGTCATTCTCGGCGATGCCCGAAACATGTCCGAGGTGCGCGACAACTCTGTCGCCCTGGTTGTGACCTCACCGCCCTACTTTGCGGGCAAGCAGTATGAGGAGGCTCTTGGAAAGGGGGGGATTCCTGCGACCTATCTCGAGTACCTCGAGATGCTCCATGACGTATTCAAAGAATGCGTGCGTGTCCTCGAGCCCGGAGGAAGAATCGCTGTCAACGTTGCCAACCTCGGACGGCGCCCGTATCGGTCGCTGGCAGCTGATATCACCTCGATCCTCCAGGACGACCTGCGTCTATTGCTTCGTGGCGAAATCGTCTGGCTGAAACAGCGCGGTGCCTCTGGCTCTTGCGCATGGGGAAGTTTCCAGCGATCGACGAATCCGGTGCTTCGCGATCTCACCGAGCGCGTCATCATCGCCAGCAAGGGTCGCTTCGACCGTGCGCTCAGCGCCAAAGAGAGGACCCGTCGCGGACTGCCCTCCTCTTCGACAATGACGCGCGAGGACTTCATGGAAAACACGCTTGACCTCTGGGAGATTCCACCCGAGAGCGCAACGCGAATCGGGCATCCGGCGCCGTTTCCGATAGAGCTCCCCGCGCGGCTGATCGAGCTCTATAGCTTCGAGGCAGACCTTGTACTTGATCCATTCCTCGGAGCAGGCACGACTGCCGTGGCCGCAACGAGACTGAAGCGGCACTATGTCGGATATGACCTCGATGAGCAATATCTCGACCTCGCGAGAAAACGCATCGAACATGAACAGGGCGATCAGATGAAAGCACCTGCAGTCAAGAGATCGGGCGAGACTCCTCGTGAGGTTGTCACGTTGATTGACAGCGGACATTCAGCGACCGACATCGCACGTGAACTGCTTAATCGGGCACGATTCAAACTGATTGGCGAACAGATCAACATCTCGGCTGGATTTCGTGTGACGTTCAAGGTTGAAGACCAGTCAGGGAACCTGCTCTACGTCGATGTTGCTGGAGCGTTCACCCACGCGCGTGCCGGTCTCAATCGTCCCGATGTGCTCTGGCATGCCATCGGCCAGGCAGCAGTCATGCAAGGACTTGGACTCGCTCCGTTGATCGTGCTCACCGCTGGCGTCCCTGATGAGAGGTCACCGCAATCTCGAGCGCTTCGCGCCTGTGTCGGTGAGAACCGGCCAATTGCTGCAATCATCGACATCTTCGAGCCAAAGTCACTTGACCAGCTGAGCCGCTGGGCCTCTGGCAAACAGAGAGGACCCAGCTCTGCTGCTGTTCTCGACCAGCAAATTCCGAACGGCTCCGATTCCGCCCTTGAGGACCAGCTCTAGTCAGCTCTCGAGAGAGCGATGCCCGAATTCCCAAGGCATGACCCACCGATAGTTCCGCCCCAATATTTCGTGTCTCGTTTACCCGCACGTAACCTTTCGTTCCCGGAACAGTCGTCTCGACCTGAAACATTGTAGGTAGGTATCTTTTCGGGAGGAACACCTGTTCATGAATGAGTCCAATACGACATTGCACACTGACGCATTCGCTGGCGAATCTGGTGGCGTCAGCGGTTCGATGACCGTGAGCCAGCTGCTCAATGACGCTCCAACGAGTCGCTTTCATCGCCGCGCCGTACTCATCTCCGGAATGGGCTTCTTTACCGATGCTTATGACCTCTTCGTCATCGCGACGGTTGCGACGCTTGTCAAGACACAGTGGAACCTCTCGACCACGCAGGTGAGTTGGGTTACTGGATCTGCGATCCTTGCAGCCTTCGTCGGAGCTCTCGTCTTCGGCCGCATAGCTGACATTCTTGGACGCAAGGTGGTGTATACGACCGTTGCTGCGATCATGATCGTCGGTGCGATCGCTTCAGCGCTGTCGCCGAACTTCCTCTTCCTTGTTGGCGCGCGATTTGTGCTTGGCCTGGGAATTGGTGGCGACTATCCCGTCTCCGCGGTCTTGATGAGTGAGTATGCAAACCGCAAGGATCGCGGAAGGCTCGTTGGTCTCGTCTTTTCGATGCAGGCCCTTGGCCTGATCGTCGGTCCTCTCGCGGCACTCATCCTTGTCGTATCGGGCGTATCTAACAGCATGACATGGCGCATCCTTCTCGGACTCGGCGCAATTCCCGCTGCAGCCGTGATCTACATGCGCGCAAAGATGCCAGAGTCACCGCGTTTCCAGTCTCGCGTACAGGGCAAGAACGATCAGGCAGCCGTGCAGCTTCAAGTGTTCTCCGATGGTGTCATCTCTACAAATGCAACTGCTTCGGAGCACTGCAAGCGACTCAGCATCCGACAGTTCCTCACCAATCGTCGGTTGGTGACGTTGATGTTCGCAACTGCAGGGAGTTGGTTCCTGTTTGACTACGCGTATTACGGGAACACACTTTCACTGCCAAATATCCTCCTCGATGTTGCTCCGCACGCGACGCTCGAAACAAAGCTCGTATGGACACTCGGAATCTTTATCGTCTTTGCCCTGCCTGGATACATCCTTGCAGTCGCAAAGATGGACAAAATCGGGCATCGCAAGCTTCAGTTCATCGGATTCGCCGTGATGGCGCTGTGCTTCTTGGTTCTCGGGATCTTCCCCTCGTTGACGAACACGACGGCACCATTCCTTGCACTCTTTGGAGTGAGCTATTTCTTCACCGAGTTCGGCCCGAACATGACGACCTTCGTGCTCCCCTCGGAGGTCTTCCCGGACTCAATGCGCACAACCGGTCACGGAGTCGCCGCAGGAATTGGCAAGCTCGGCGCATTTGTCGGAGTCTTCGCGGTTCCGCAACTCGAGAGCCACATCGGTCTTCGGGGCATGCTGGTTGTCGCAGGCGCAGCTGCAATCATTGGATTCTTGCTCACGCGGCTTCTTCCCGAACCCTCCCAGCGCACGCTTGAAGAGATCTCTGAAGACACAAATACCTACGAAGCGATCTCTGCCTGAACTTCCGCCTCGGCGGGTCAAGACCGAATACTCTCTCGCTGAACGCGTGCAGGAAGAGATCGGCATCCCAAAGACGAGAGTCGCCCAGATTGAACAGCCCGCCCTACGCGAACTTCGGCCAGCTCCGAGGCCAATTCGGCCAGCTGTTGGGTGACCTCGATCGGGCATGACGCAGGTGTCTCACAGACGTTCGTATTCGAGACGCGACTTCCCCCACTAATTTGACCTGTCGCTCGTGCATGGGTCCACGGTCGCAGCGCACCGACCGACTCCGTTCCGTTGAAAACGTCACGGGCGCGTGACCGAGGCACCCAGATTATCTTCTCTGTCACCATTCAGTTCGGCCGTGGGCAGGGTTCATCCCATCGACATTCAGCTTCAAAGACGAGAGTTCCTGAAGCCGCCGTTAGCCGCCGAGCGCTGCTCGGATCGCGACAAGGCGATCCGGTTCGACCCGCCACCACACCCACCGACCCCGCTTCTCGCCGACGATCAGCCCAGCTTCGACTAACAGCCTGGTGTGGTGCGAAACGGTTGGTTGACTCCTGGCGAGGGGGGCTTCAAGGTCGCAGGAGCAGACCTCGGTCTGCGCAGCGATGAGCGAGAAGAGCCGTAGCCTCACCGGGTCTGCGAGCGCAGATAGAACTCGTGCCAGCGTGACTGCCTCGGCCTGGCTGAGCGGTGTCTCGACGACTGAGGCGCAGCACAGTTCGTCCCCGGTTCGTGCCTTGACGGCAGCTGCCTTGGTCACAGAGCCCTCCATATATTGACTATTATCGATATATCCGTCATAATAAATCGACGAACATGAATCTACCAGGAGGACGTAACCATGTCCCGTATCCAGCTTGCCTTGAACGTCTCCGACCTCGACGAGGCCATCGTCTTCTATTCGAAGTTGTTCGCCGCTGAACCGGCAAAGGTCCGTCCGGGGTACGCGAACTTCGCAGTGATCGACCCACCGTTGAAGCTGGTCTTGATCGAGGATGCCAATCAGACCCCGGGGACGTTGAACCATCTTGGTATCGAGGTTTTCACGACCGAAGAGGTGTCCGCCGCGCAGGCCAGGCTGGCCGGTGAAGACCTGGCCACCGCATTGGAGGAACAGACGTCGTGTTGCTATGCGGTGCAGGACAAAGTGTGGGTCGACGGCCCGGGCGGCGAGCCCTGGGAGATCTACACCGTGCTCGCCGATGTAGAGATGCCCCCTGGCCAGCTCCGATCGGCCGCGTCAGACGAGCAAAGGTGTTGTGCCACCCGGCCCGACCTGGCTAGCACGACTCCCGTAGGCAATGTATGCCGCTGAACCCTCGACGAATTTGGACTGGAGACGTCAGGTGAGTGACGTCATCTCTGAACGCCCGAGTGCGCAGGTGGCTCTCGACGCTCCGGTCATCGACCGCCTGTCGTTCCTCGACCGGTTCCTGCCGGTTTGGATCATTTTGGCCATGGCCGCTGGCATCGGCCTTGGGCGGGCGATCCCCAGCCTGAACAGACACCTCAACGCCATCCAGGTCACCTCGGGGACGTCGTTTCCGATCTTCATCGGTCTGCTCGTGATGATGTACCCAGTGCTCGCGAAGGTCCGCTACGACCAGCTCGGCTCGGTCACCAGAGACCGACGGATGCTGGTCTCGTCCCTGGTGCTCAACTGGGTGGTCGGGCCGGCGGTCATGTTTACGCTTGCCTGGCTGTTGTTGCCCGACCTACCCACCTACCGGACAGGCCTGATCATCGTGGGCTTGGCCCGCTGCATCGCCATGGTTCTCATCTGGAATGACCTATCGGGTGGAGACCGCGAGGCAGCCGCGGTGCTGGTGGCCATCAACTCGCTGTTCCAGGTGGTCGCCTTCGCGCTCCTCGGCTATTTCTACCTCAAAGTGCTGCCCAGCTGGCTCGGTCTCAGCACCGTCGGCCTGCACCTGTCCGTCGGGCGGATCGCCGAAACCGTCGCCATCTTCCTTGGTATTCCACTCTTGGCCGGATACCTCACGCGCACGCTTGGCGAGCGAGTCCGGGGTCGGGAATGGTACGAAAACACGTTGCTACCCCGCCTCGCGCCGTTCGCCCTTTACGGCCTGCTCTACACCATCGTCATCCTCTTCGCCCTCCAAGGCCACACCATCACCTCGCGTCCCGCCGACGTAGCACGCATCGCCCTGCCCTTGCTGGGCTACTTCGCCGTCATGTGGTTTGGGTCGTTCGCGCTCGGCAAGGCGATCGGTCTCCCTTACGAGCGGACGTCTACCCTGGCGTTCACCGCGGCAGGCAACAACTTCGAGCTCGCCATCGCCGTCGCCATTGGCGTGTTTGGAGTCACGAGCGGCGAAGCGCTCGCTGGAGTTGTTGGCCCTCTCATCGAAGTTCCCGTCCTCGTTAGCCTGGTGTACGTATCACTATGGGCAAAACGGCGCTACTACCCGTCACCCGAACAAAACGGACTGGGAGCAACGCCATGACCGGTACTCCCGTCGTGTTGTTCCTCTGCATCCACAATGCCGGTCGCAGCCTCGCTGCCCGGGTCCTGCTCGACCATTACGCGCAGGGCCGAGTCGATGTCCGTTCAGCCGGGTCCGAACCCGCCGAACAGCTCAACCCCTCGGTCCTCGCCATTTTGCACGAACGGGGCCTCGACCCGACACGAGAGTTTCCCAAACCCCTCACTGACGAGACTGCCAGAGCTGCCGACGTCATCGTCACCATGGGTTGTGGCGACGCGTGTCCATACTTTCCCGGCAAGCGATATCTCGACTGGGACCTCGAAGACCCCGCCGGCAAATCAGTCGACGCAGTCCGACCCATCGTCGAGGACATCGACCGACGAGTCCAATCCCTACTCGCGGAACTGACCGAGGCTGCAAAGCAATCCTAATCCACGTGGCCGTCGACCTCCGTATGCGAATCCGAGTCATACGGGCCGAGGACTGGCCGCAGTGGGCCGACATCTCGTGACCTGGTACGACTGCGCCGTCGTCGGTCAGTCAACTCCTGCGGTCGCCATAAAAAGTGGACCGCTAAACCGGATATAAGTCAAATGGTGGAGCTGACGGGATTCGAACCCGTGACCTCCTGGTTGCAAATCCGCTATTCGCAGTGAGGTCTAATTGAGTATGGCGAGAATGTCCACGTTATACGGGGTACCAAATCGAGACGAGAGAGAATAGAGAGACTCCCGAGAGCGCTGGCGTAGAGTTACGCTGACATCGCGCTGACATTGGAGGACGGTATGAGCATAGGAAGCATCCGATCAAAGATCGCTGAGATTGACGCTCATACAGAGCGAGTTGCAATCAATCAGCCTTCGGGCAGTGATGCAGAGACGCTGGCGTATGCAGTCCACAATATTTGCATGGCGTTGCGTGACATCGCTGACGAACTTGAAAGATTGGGTAAATCCCGTTAACAGGGAATCAAGGAGTTGTCCAAGAATATTTCGACAGCATGTTTAGTAGCACGGAGGGCAGGAATGGCGAACGATCACAAGCACGAATGGACGTGGCATCGGCTCGAGGAGCATCGCAACGGCGGCGTCTGGCAGTGCGCCGACCCTGCATGTAGAGAGACACGAGAGGTATCAACGAAGCCCAGCCCTTAGCGCCTAACCGCCCATCACCTTTCGGTACTGTGCTCGCTCCTCAGCCGTGAGCGCCCCCCAGGTGCCCGAGAGCGTGCGATCGCGCAGAGCTGCCCGTAGACACTCATCTTGCACGCTGCAGCGCCTGCAGAGGCGTTTGGCTGCTTCGATGTCCTTC
>DATLTI010000297.1:0-1404 GCA_035533675.1 Acidimicrobiales bacterium
CCCGATCCACTGGAAACAAGAGCCCCGGGACCAGGGCGAGATCGTACGGCAATACACAAAGATCGACCATCGCCTCGAACACCAAGACAATCCGGGTCTTATCGTCAGCCGCCTTTTGCAGGTTGCGATGAGCGCCCCGCAAGGTCCGGTGTACATGACGTTGCCGCAAGAGACCGCGATGTTGCCGCTACCAGGGAGCACCGCATTCCCCACCCGTGATCAACTTGGCATCGCAAGTCGCTCATGGCCAGATCCCGCAGATGTCACCGATATCGCGCGCTGGCTCGTCGAGGCTGAGGCACCGGTCATCTTCACGACTGGCGCAGGGCGCGAGGCAGATGCAGTACAGGCACTGATTGAACTGTCTGAGACGCTGGCAATTCCAGTGACCCAGTCAGGCCAAGCTGACCGCATGAACTTTCCTTTTGGACACTGGGCCTCAGGAACAGGGCCAAAGGCTAAAGACGCGGACGTCATCATTGTCTTTGAAGACACCGTCCCCTGGATACCCGGTCCAAACGCGCCGTCACCTGATGCAAAGATTGTCTGGGTCTCCGAAGACGCTGTGCTCTCTCGGTACAAGACGATGGAATTTCGCGCCGACATCTGGATACCTGCCTCGTCATCTGGCACCGCTCAGGCAATTCGCCAGGCAATTGAACAGCGAATGACTCCTGCAATTCAAGAGCGGGTCAACCAACGGCGCGAGCGGATGATGACCAGAAAGCAAGAACAGACCACGCGCGAGCTGAAGCTTGCGACCGATGGCATCGCCAAGGGCAAGCTCGATGGACGTGCCGTTGGATACGAACTTGGCAAGCTCATGGAAGAGAGCACCGTGATTTTGAACGATGGCGTGTCGAATCAGGGTTACATCCGCGATTACACGAATCGAGAGCAGTTTGGCACCTACTTCCGAAGTGGGAGCTCCGCCGGCGGCTGGGGCAGCGGAGCGGCATTTGGAGCCAAACTCGCCCGTCCCGACGCCGATGTGATCCACGCGACCGGCGACGGATATTTCATGTTCGGGAGTCCACTCCCCGCGCTTTGGGCAGCAAAGCACTACCACGCGCCCTATCTCGCGGTGGTCTTTGTGAATGGTACCTACAGCACCGGGACATCCGGACTTGAGGATCATTATCCAGATGGATATGCGGTGCGCTCGAACAACTACGAGGGCGGGACATTTTCTCCTCCACCACAGTTTGAAAAGGTCGCCGAGGCAGCCAACTCTTATGGCGAGTACGTCACGGAGTTAAGCGACCTCGCCCCAGCGTTGCGTCGCGGCTTAGATTTCACCCGGGACGGCACACCTGCACTCATTGCAGTCCGTGTTCCTGGCGCGCTCGACAAGGGCGACTGACCTGTTTGCGGCTACTTTTTACGATCAACCCCTCCTCATCG
>DATLTI010000298.1:0-1138 GCA_035533675.1 Acidimicrobiales bacterium
CAATCTTCAAGCCCTCCAACGCGTGCTCTACCGCAGTGCCAAGCAAGATCCCACACGAAGATTCCACGCCCTCTACGACAAACTCACCCGCAGTGACGTGATGTGGCAGGCGTGGATCAACGTGGCTACCAACCAGGGTGCTCCCGGTGTCGATGGGGTCTCTATTGACTCCATCAAAGCCGGGGGGTACGAAGGAGTGATGTCCTTCCTCGATGAACTGAGCGCAGCGGTGAAGGACCAGAGTTACCGTCCCCAACCGCTGCGCCGAGTGAATATCCCTAAGGCCGGCAAGCCTGGTGAGACCAGGCCGCTGGGCATACCCGCACTGCGCGATCGGGTGCTGATGAGCGCGGCGAAACTGATCCTCGAACCAATATTCGAAGCGCAGTTCTCGCCGGTGAGTTTCGGGTTCCGCCCGAAGCGCTCGGCTCACGACGCACTCGAAGTGATTCGCCAATCGGCGAACTCAGGCGCGCACTGGGTGCTCGACGCCGACATCAAGAGTTGCTTTGACGAGATCGATCACGAGGCCCTGATGGCTCTGATCGAACGCCGGGTCTCGGACCGGGCGATGTTGAAGTTGCTACGAAGTTGGCTTCGCGCGGGAATCATTGAGGGAGGGGTGTATTCGGACAGTGACTCCGGAACCCCGCAGGGGTCGCCGATCTCACCGTTGCTTTGTAACGTCGCTTTGTCAGTCCTCGACGAGGCTCTGAACAAGGCTTCGTTACAGACCGGAAGCGTTGTTCGATACGCCGACGACTGGGTCGTGCTCTGTCCGACGAAGGAGCGAGCCGAGATGACGCGCTCCATTGCCGAGACGGCTCTGGCTCCGCTCGGGTTGCGCTTGCACCCCGACAAGACCAGAATCGTCCACCTCACGAGAGGGGCAGAGGGCTTTGACTTCCTGGGCTTTCATCATCACATGGTGGAGTCCTGGAAGTGGCCCGGTCGTTTCTACCTTCAGCACTGGCCGTCGGATCGGGCCATGGCCTCTATCAAGGTCAAGGTTCGAGAGATGACCGACCGACGTTACGTCGGGCTGTCGTTAGACGTTGTCGTGGACCGACTTAACCCCGTGCTGCGGGGTTGGTCGGGCTACTTCCGCTTTGGAAACTCATCGCGGAAGTTCAGCGTC
>DATLTI010000299.1:0-2836 GCA_035533675.1 Acidimicrobiales bacterium
AGGTTCTCAACGATGATGTCGGTCTCTTTCGCGAGTCTCCTGAAGACCTCCTTACCCTCGGGAACACTCATGTCGAGAGAGAGTGAGCGCTTGTTGCGATTGATCAACAGATAGGGAGAGGACTCGCCATCGATGAATGGCCCCGTCGAGCGCACAATGTCGCCAACTCCTGGTCGTTCGATCTTGATGACATCGGCACCGAGATCGGCGAGCTGCATGGTACAAAAAGGGGCAGCGAGAAAGTTTCCAATCTCAAGTACCTTCACACCTTTGAGCGGTGGCGTCACTGTTACTCCTTCTTGGTCAACGACAGGTCGGCGCTCGGTCTCGTCGAAACGCAAGACTGCCTCGGCAAATCTACGTGAAGTCGCGCCGCCGCGCGTCTTAACTGATTGAGCCAATCCAGCACCACAACAGGCCAGGGCTCATTGGTCCTCGGTCAGCTCTGGCGTCTGGGGAAACTGATGGAGTTGGAACTTCTTTGCGATCACCGTTATGACAAAGCAATCAGATATCGCGTTTGCCGCGATCACCGAGATTGCACGGGTCAAGAGCCTGTAGATAAACCACAACGAGACTCCGACCGAGATCACTACGAGATATCCCCATGCGGTGTCGTCGGCGCGCCGATGGCGATGGATGCGGATCAACTGTGGCGGCCAGGCAAAGGCGGTGAGTGACCCGGCGACAAGCCCCAGCACGGTTTTGAACAATCAACTCCTCGGAGCAATGTGGAACGCGACCGCAGCTCTGGAGCCATTGAGCTGAGAGACCGTGTCATTACGCCGCCTGGTCAGGTGGCTGAACTACCACGGTGAGGCCGCCTCGAACAATCTCGCTGGCCGGTGAACTTCGCCCCGCACTAGGTTGGTCAAGGCGACATACCGACTACTTCGTGATGTCGCGAGATCTGAAGTCATCAACAGTCAGAGGCTCCAACAAGGGGGAAGCATGCTCGCGATCGACCACAAGAAACTCCAGAGTACCTATGGCGCTACGGTAAATCTGTGTGCCCGTGATGACCTGTTTGCCCTGACCGGGGTACTTGGAATTGACCCGGCGACGAAAAAACTCGCGGAAACCGCAGAGGAGCAGTTCGCGCACGCCTTTGCCAATGTGCAAAAGATCGCCGATGATGCCGGGCTGACACTCGATGAGATCGGACGGATCACCGTCTTTACTCCGGATGCCTCCTATCGCCCGTTGATCAACGAGCCGTGGCTCAAGCTCTTTCCAACCGAGAACCGACCAGCGAGAAAGACCACGCATGTTCCACTCGCAAAGGGCGCGCACATCGAACTCGAGATCGCCGGTGTGCTCGGCAAGAACGAGCGCCAACCAGTCGAAATTGATGGCGTTCGCCACAAGGATCCCCTACCGATGGGTGCACGTCTTGGACGACATGTCTTCTCCTCGGTGCTCGTGACTGATATTCCACATTCAAAGGTCCGTCCCGAGCGACTCGACGCGATCAAGCAGGTCTATGAGAACATGACCGCCTTCATCGAAGCAGCAGGCGGCACGCTCGATGACATCTCAAACGTCTGGACCTATATCGGCATGTGGGATCTCCATCCAGACTATGTCGATGTCTGGGTCGAGGTCTTCCCGGATCCTTCCAGTCGACCTTCAAGAAAGACCTTTTACTACCCGCGGGTCGACATCCAGCTCCAGTGCGAGGCAGTGATCGGCGGGAACCGGAAGAACCTGGAGATCGCAGGCATCGCCCATCACGACCCGATCCCGATGGGAGCGGTGACCGGCGGAGTATTCACCTCATCGGGTGTCGACAGTCGCGATCCTGAGACGAAGAAGGAGCCAAACGGCGTCCCCGCGCAGTCAAGGAACGTCATGGCAAACCTTGTGAGACTTCTCGAGCAGACCAATTACCAGCTCGACCAGCTGTACCATGTGACCGGTCTCGTCGGAAACCGTAACTACATTCCCGCCTTCGAGGAGGCTTGGCGCGAGGTGTTCCCAGATCCAGACAACGCTCCTGCATGGCAGGTGATGTCGCTCGGCCTCGATGCACGCGACAACCTGGTGCAGGTGGTCGCGCGCGGGACCGCGCAGACGAGCTAGGAGAGGCAGATGATCAACCGCGTTCCCCTTGAAAAGATCCTCGTCGCCTCTGACGCGGTGTTCAGCGAATCAACAATCGACGGACGCGATATGGCCTTCGCCGTCGTCGATGAGGCGGGTGGCCTCGTCTTTGGCATCCGCTATGAGAACACCGCAACGAGGGTGCTTACCCATTCGATACGAAAGGCCTACACCTCGGCAATTATGCGCCGCGACACGATCACCTTTCGCGACGAGGACAAAGAGCGCGAGAAGACGCTCGCGGACTGGGGAGACACGAATCTCACCCATCTCGTCGGTGGCGTGGTCATCGAGATTGACGGCGAGTGGTTCGGTGGCATGGCCGTTGGTGGGAACTCCACCGAGCGCGACGACGAGATTGCCCGCATCGCGCTTGAGATTGTGACCAAGCACTAACCCAACCTGCGCGATTTTGGGCCGCGTGTCACCATGGACAAGACCAGCACTTTCGCGTCAGATGTAGTGCGCAGGCGAATCGAAGAAGATAAACCCCTACCGGAGCGAAGACAATGACCGAATTGACCACCACCACGCGAGGCATGTTCTCGCTCGATCAGGACCTCACGGTCAGACTCACGACCGTAGGAATCGACATCGGATCTGCAACCTCGCAGTTGAACTTCTCCCTCATTGAACTCCAGCGCATCGAGGCCAGGTTCGTCGTGACAAAGCGCGATCTGATCTATGAATCGGACATCATGATCACGCCCTATCTCGACGCCACAACGATCGA
>DATLTI010000300.1:0-4303 GCA_035533675.1 Acidimicrobiales bacterium
ATATAGCTACGACATGTTCTTCGATTCAGAGATTGCTGACGACGACGTCATCCGCGAATTCGGAGATGTGCGCGTTGTCGTGGATGCAGAGAGTGCAGCCCTGATCACTGGCGCGACGCTTGATTTTAGCGACGGACTCCAAGGTGCAGGATTTCATATCTCGAATCCCAACGCGACTCGCACCTGTGGCTGCGGGTCTTCGTTCAGCTAAAGACGAGCCAGGGGGAAGTGACTTTTAGTCGACCTGAACCCGCGCCGATCGGACCTTACTCTCCGGTTGTTCGCGCCGGCGATCTCCTTTTTTGCTCGGGTCAACTTGGACTCAGCGATGGGACTCTTGTCAGCGGTGGGGTTCAAGGTGAACTCATTCAGGCGTTTTCCAATCTTGAGTCAGTTCTCATATCAAAGGGAGCGACTCTCTCTGACGTTGTAAAGACGACGGTGTTTCTCATTGACATTGGCGACTTCGAGTTGATGAACGAGACTTATCTTTTTTGCTTTGGCGATCATCGTCCGGCGCGATCTGCGCTTGCTGTTGATAAGTTGCCGCGCGGTGCATCGGTCGAGATTGAGGCGATTGCCTTTTCTCTCCAGGAGAGCCCTTGAGACCGCTTACCATCCGTACCCATCACCAGCGCCGTCGCCGCCGCGCACGACTTATTGGTATCGGTCTCGCATCCGTTGTCCTTGGGGGTTTGATCTACGTTCTTGTGCGGCCTTCGGCCACAAAACCTGTGGTACACATACAGACTGCTCAGACTGCTCCTCCGACTCCGATCGCGGTCGTAACCAGGATTGGCAGCGGGCCGGCGCTTGGAACCGCAGCGGATGCGACGATTATCGATCTTGCGAACCTTGCCAACGTTCGTCAGCACCATGTTGGCGTCGGTGCTTTTCCAGATGCTGTCGCAATCGACGCGTCACGCAATCTTGCGTATGTCACGAACTATGCCGCGGGCACGGTGACCCCGATCGATCTGTTGACCGGAGTTGCCGGCAGGGCTATTCCTGCCGGAGGTGGTCCCGCGGGGATTGCAATTACGCCGAATGGGGAGATGGCCTACGTCACTGATGCGGGAAGCGCTCCGATGGGCAACACCGTGACACCGATCAACCTCCTCACTGATCGTTCACTACGAGCAATCAGGGTGGGTCTCGGTCCGCAGGGCATTGCGATCACACCAGACGGAAGTCGTGCCTATGTCGCCAACGCGGGGGCGATTGTCACGGGACAGACCGGTGCAATTGGCCATACCGTCACGCCAATCAATCTTCGAACCGGCCGGGCCCTCGCACCGGTCAACGTGGGCAATGCCCCTATCGCGGTTGCGATCAGCCAGGATGGCACGATCGCCTTTGTCACGAACTCCTACTCAGGGAGTGTTTCACCGATCTCGATTGCATCTGACACTGCTGGCACACCAATTCAAGTGTCTGGGTCACCCCAGGCGATTGCAAGTGTTCCATCAAAGGGCGAAATGATCGTCGCAGACGCCGCGACGACTGGAGTTGACAATCTGACGCTCATCTCGGTGGCAACCGAGACCGCGACGTCCTCGATTCCTGTGCCAAAGAACCCCACGGCTGTTGAGGCGACTAATGACGGCAAGAGCGCTTGGGCGGTCTGTTTTGGAGCAGGAACGCTCATTCGCGTCAATCTTGCGACGGGGGTTATCGACGCGCAACACGAAATTGCGATTCCGAACGGTCCCTTCGCGATGTCGCTTGGCTCGATTCCATCAACAAAGGCCAAGCAACTCTTTTTTCCAGCTCCTGTGAAAAAGAGCAAGACAAAAGCGAAGGGCTAGGAGCGCGACTCTTTAGAGTTTCCAGCGCGAGCGACCGAAGCGGTATCCAACGCTCCGCACTGTTTCAATCAATTGAGCGTGCTCTTCGCCGAGCTTTGCCCGAAGCCTCCGGATATGGACGTCAACCGTGCGCGCCCCCCCGTAGTATTCGTATCCCCAGACACGCGAGAGCAGGATCTCTCTCGTGAATACCTTTCCTGGGTGCGACACAAGAAACCGGAGCAGTTCATATTCCATGAATGTCAGGTCAAGCGGCTCTCCGTCGATGATCGCCTGGTAGGTCTCGAGGTTCAGCGCGAGTGGACCGTAGGTGACGACCTCTTTGCTCTGTGACTTTGAGCTTCTTCGCAAAAGATGGGTGAGCCTTGCATCCATCTCCTCTGTACTGGCGGGGTAAAGGGCAAAGTCGTCAAACAGGTCCTCCTGAGAGGGAAGACCGTTGAACCGGTCTGCTCTAACGATCAGCAAGAGCGGTGAGAGCGGATGCTCGCGCTTTCTGAGCGCTCGGCAGAACTCGATTCCCTCTTCCGGATTTTCGACTGCCGAGATGATCGCCCCCGCCCAACCGCCGTTAGGCTCGAGCCGGACACCGGCTGCAGGATCTTCGACAGCCGTCCAAGGGTAGCCTGAGTCGTTGAGTGCCTTGGTGAGTTCGGGGACCGGTGGTCGCGGATAACAAAGCAGCGGCTCCATTTCAGAAGCTCCTCAAAATCTTCACGTTTTGTCGTTTGGTCGACGACTTTGATGAGGATCGCGCGCGGTCGACGTGAGGGTATGCGCGTCTAACGGATTGCTTCGCATGCGTACTCCTCAATACTTGGTAAACGCCGTGGTGATTTGGGGTAATCGACCGATTCGGGATTGCTTATTCTCGCGCAGCTGAGGTGCCTTTGGTTACCATCTGGGTCGCTTGCCCAATTATGGGTTGGGCGCCGGTACGATGCTCGTATGCCAGTCTTGCGCGTTGCGCTCTGTCAGCTGAACGTCACGGTCGGTGATTTCGCGGGCAATGTCGACCGAATTTTGCAAGCGCTTGACCAGGCCGAGGCGAATGGAGCAGACCTCGCGGTGTTTCCTGAATTAGTGGTTTCCGGATATCCCCCGGAGGATCTGCTCGTCGAGCCAGCGTTCATTGAGAGTGCTGAACGAGCCCTTGTCGAGGTCGTCAAGGCGACGAGGGAGTGCGTTGCCGTCCTTGGATTCGTTGAATCAGTCGGTGGTCTCTTCAACGCAGCAGTTGTGGCCTCCCAGGGAGAGGTGCATGGTATCTGGCACAAGGAACTTCTCCCGAACTACGGGGTATTTGACGAGAGACGATGGTTCGCGACCGGTAATGGCGATACTCCGCTGTTTGTCATCGCCGGAGTCCGGGTAGGCGTGACGATCTGCGAGGATGCCTGGTCAAGTGAGGGGCCGGTCGTTCGTCAGGCAAAGCAGGGCGCCGAACTGATTGTCTCATTGAATGCCTCTCCGTATCGGCAAAATGTGCTTTTTGAGCGCGAAGCGATGCTCGCGGAGCGCGCCGTGGAGGGCAGCTGCTCGATTGTCTATGTGAACCTTGTTGGCGGCCAGGACGAACTGATATTTGATGGCGGCTCTCTGGTGATCGATGAATACGGCACGGTTGCATTACGCGCGCCGCAATTTGTGGAATGCATCGAGGTTGCAGACATCGAGATCACAAGAAAGCCAAGGAGCGAAGAGACTCCATCTCGAGCGGACTGCATTGTCACTAAAACGCGCCGTGCTGTGCCTGATACGGGGCGACCGCCATCTCTTGTTGCGCCCCTTGAACGCATCGAAGAGGTATACGAAGCACTTGTGCTCGCGACGCGCGACTACGTGGAAAAGAATGGATTTGCTGATGTCGGAGTAGCACTTTCGGGAGGCATCGATTCAGCGCTTGTTGCAGCAATTGCGGTTGATGCGCTTGGAGCGGGTCGTGTACATGGAGTTGCGATGCCCTCGCGGTTTTCATCCGAAGGGTCGCTTGTTGACGCAGCCCGACTTGCCGAGCAACTCGACATTGATCTTCGAACAATTCCAATTGAGCTTGCGCACAATGCTTTCCTTGAACTCCTCGCGCCGAGTTTTGCCGGTCACGCAGGCAATCTTGCTGAGGAGAACATTCAGGCGCGCGTGCGTGGCACGTTGATGATGGGACTGTCGAACAAACTCGGTTGGCTCATTCTGACGACAGGGAACAAGAGCGAGACGGCAGTTGGGTATGCGACGCTCTATGGGGACATGGCTGGAGGCTTCGCGGTCATCAAGGATGTGCCGAAACTCTTGGTGTATGAGCTCTGTGAGTTTCGCAACAAGAGAGCCGGACGCGACATCATCCCGCAGTCGATTCTTGACAAACCTCCCTCGGCGGAGCTGCGACCCGACCAACTCGACGAGGATTCACTTCCTCCCTATTCCGTTCTTGATCCGATCCTTGAGGGATACATCGAATATGCAAAGACGATTGGTGATCTCGAACGTGAGGGATT
>DATLTI010000301.1:0-4875 GCA_035533675.1 Acidimicrobiales bacterium
ACCGATCAACGTCGAGAGCTTTGATTTGAAGCGCACCAGACAGTACGCAAGCGGTATCCCGAACAGCGCGATGATCGCGGTCGAGGCAGTAGCTGAGATCGCCGAGACGCCAAGTGCACCAAAGAGCCCGGGACTTGAAAATCCGGTCTGTCGTTCTCCAATCATGCGAATCGCGAATGCAACGATCGGAGCAATGAGATAGATCCCGAGAAGCGCGCCGAGGACGACCAGCACCGGTCTTTGGCGCGCGCCCGTTGAACCTCTCATCACGCAGTATTCCTGAACACCAACATCAGTTGTGCCGTATCGGAGCTAATCGAGGAGAACAACCAAGACCTCGTCACCGCTTTCGACACCGGGTCCATCGTCAAGTCGAGCAAATGCGTTTGCTCCTGCACTGTTTGCCAGTTGATGTGAACCCTGCGCACCGGTGCTCTTGACATGTACCCGTCCGTCCTCTCCCCTAAGCGCGACGACGCGTTGCCAGTTGACCTTGCCATCACCGGGCCGGCGACGAAGAGGGGCGTCGGCAATCGCGGGAACCAGGGCGCGGTCGAGATCTTGGTGACCCATCATCTTCAAGATCGCAGGACGTGCGATGAGCTCGAAACTCACCATCGAAGAGACCGGGTTTCCCGGAAGTCCAAACACCGGTACCGCTCGTTCACCGTGTTGGAGTTGACCAAAGGCGAATGGCTTTGCCGGTTGGATGGCGATCTGCATCCACTGCATCTCGCCGAGACGATTCAGCGTCACCTTGACAAGGTCGTAGTCACCCATCGACACTCCACCCGAGGTTACGAGCGCGTCGCATCGACCGATCGCATCGAGAAATGCCGAGACGAGCTCCTCCTCGTTGTCGCGCACGAGACCAAGATCGACCGGAATCGCATTTGCTCTCTCGACAAGTGCAAGGAGCAGTTCCTTGTTCGCCTCTCGTATCTGTCCAGGTTTGAGCGGGGAGCCATCTTCGACGAGCTCGTCCCCACTCGATATCACTCCGACGGTGATACGCGGAAAGACCTCAACGTGAAGTTCGCCGAGACTCGCAAGCACGCCGAGATGTGCCGGACGAAGGACGGTTCCAGCGATAAGTACGGTGTCCCCGATTGCAACGTCGTCACCGACGTTTCGCACGGACTGGCCAACAGCTGCAACCGAAGAGAGCACAACCTCGTCGCCTTCAGCCGTGCTGTCTTCGACCATGATGACCGCGTCAGCCCCATCTGGCATCGGGGCTCCGGTCATGATGCGCATTGCCTCCCCAGCTCCAACGGTCCTGGTCGGAGTCGCTCCCGCTGCAATTTCACCGATCACGCGAAGCCGCGAGGGCGCGACTCCGGTGTCTTTGGCCCTGAGCGCGTAACCGTCCATCGAACTGTTCGCGAATGGAGGTATCGCCTCTCGGGCAACTACGTCATGTGCCAACACACAGCCAAGTGCATCGCGGATCGGAACTACGACCGGTGTTTTGACCGAGACACCGTCGCGCACAATCTGCTGGGCACGTTCGAGCGAAATCATGACCTTACGCTAGCGGCTTGTGGTCTTTGCCTCCGAGGAGACACGCATCCACAGCCCTGATCGACCACCACTCTTTACCAAGAGTTCGAGACCATCGATCAATAGCCCCGCATTGCGCGGTCCAAGCTGAGAGGCAATCGAGAGCGCCGTCACACCGCATGCGCTCAGTGCCTCCATCTCGACCCCGGTCTGTGACTCGGTCTCGACCGCCGCGATGATTTCGATGGAATCATTCTCGAGCACAAATAAAACTTCAATGGAACTGAGCGGCAACGGATGACACAGCGGGATCAGGCTCGAGGTCTTTTTCGCGCCAAACACTCCCGCGACGCGAGCAACCGTCAGGACCTCGGCATGGTCTTTTTCTCGAAGCACCTCGTCAAAGTCATCGAGTCCTCTGATCCAACAGTGCGCCTCGGCACGACGTCGGGTAATTGCCTTTTCGGTGACATCGACCATCACCGCGTTGCCAGCCTCGTCAAAGTGGGTGAGTTCTTGTGATGCTCCGCTCTCGGTCATATTCAGTGCGAGACGTGCCCATGTATCGGTCCATCGCCATCACTCAGCGATGCAGGTCGGTGTCCGGTCTGCTTGACGATGATCTCAGCAAGGATCGCGATCGCAGTCTCCTCTGGAGTACGCGAGCCAAGATCAAGTCCAATCGGAGAGGAGACCTTTGTGAGCGCCTTCTCGCCCACGCCAGCATCAAGCAATCGTTCCTTGCGCTCTCGATGAGTACGCCGCGACCCCATCGCACCGATATATCCCACCTTGGTCTTGAGCGCTGCAACGATGGCTGGCACATCGAACTTTGGGTCGTGCGTCAAAACACAGATCGCATCTCGTGGACCAAGTTCGGTCTTGAGCGCCTCGAGATAGCGATGTGGCCAGTCGACAACGACGTGATCGGCCTCTGGAAAACGTGCCTCGGTCGCGAAAGGAGCGCGTGCATCGCACACGGTGACCTCGTAACCGATCACCTTTGCGATGCGTACGAGCGCGGCGGTGAAATCAACAGCACCAAAGATCACCATCTTTGGCGGTGGCGTAAACGATTCAAAGAAGACCGAGATCTCCGTGCCGGTTGTCGCGCCCTTTTTTCCATAATGACGGATCACCGAATGGCCAGAGGCGATGACGCCATCGCCGTCTCTCGCGACGAACTCGTCCAGTTCAACATCACCGAGCGTGCCGGTGATCTTCCCATCGGCTGAGATCAGCACCGTTGCGCCAAGATGGGTCATCTCGTGGATCTCGCGGCTCCCGACGATGCACGGGTTTGCACCCTGTCGTCCTTCGAGCGCCCGAGTGACCTCGGTCTCGTCGATCGCAATCACCGTTGCGAGTGCACAGGGCTCGCGATCATCGAGCGCCTTTACCAACGCGTCAATTGCGCTTGGTATTCCTGGCGAGCAAAAGATTGTGATGATGCCGCCACAGGTCAGGCCGACTGCGAAGGCCTCATCATCGGAATAGCCAAAGCGGACGAGTTTCGGGGTTTCGCTCGCGATGCACGAGAGCGCCTCTTCGACAACCGCTCCCTCGACACAGCCACCTGATACCGAACCGACGACGAGACCACCCTCACTGACGACCATCGTCGCACCGGGGTCTCTTGGTCCAGAGCCCTCTACCTGGACGACGCGCGCGACGCAGATCTTTGACCCTTCAGCCTGGAAACGGGCAATGTCGTCAAGAACCTCGCGCACGTGACCCTCCTCTGGTAGCGAATGCTTCCCTTTGCACTTTAGGGTGCTGGTGAAGCAGTCCCCACACCGACCGCGGCCTTTTGTTTGCCCGTTCCGAAACAGCCCACTCGCTGCTGGCGCGAGCTCCGGCGATGCTTCGTACCCGATCCTCCAGACTCTTGTCCCACCACTCGTTCTCGGCGGCTCGACTGCGGTACCTCCCTCGAGGAACCCGATATTAGAACTGGCCGAATATTCTTCTGTACACGATGGATGCACAGTGTGCCTGACCCCACAGATGATCAAGCGAGTGAAGTGGTACATACGTATTGAGATTGTCGAGACCGAGACCATCGTGAGTTTCTCTATGGACCGAAAGCACACATCCAAGGCGCTCGGCAGAATCGTCGCGCCCGAACTCGCGAGTGTTGGCTCCAAGAGGCGACTCGAGCGGTTCACCGAGGGCGACGGTCTGCTCCCCATTATCCCCGCGGAGCGTGACAGCACGGACCCAGGCTCCCCTTCGCGCCGCGATCGGGTACTCGCGTCAGACGTGAGCCCACAACCAACTGCGCGTTTCAGTCCACGCCGGGGTTCATCTTTATCCGGCGACCGGATATTGAACGCTGCGTGATCCGCACGAGAAACGGCGCGTGCTCACGCCAGGTGACCAAGGGTTGTTCTCCCTCGAGCACACGGTCAGTTTGTTGAGCGACGCCGTGGACGATCACGCTCCACCCGCTTCGCAGGTCGGGGTCGAATCGGTCGACTTCGAAGACCACGTGGTGATTGACAGCCGCGAGAAGCTTCGTGCCGGTCGCCGCGAGAAAGATGACCGCGTCGCTGGCGTCGAGGGCATAGTTCACTGGGAAGATCTCCGGCTTGGCCTCATCGATAACGCCGATCCGACCGACCTGCTCGGTGCGCAACAGCTCGAGGCACTCAGGAGGGTCGATCTCCTCAAGGTTGTCTTCGAGTGATAAGTCCATCATGTGCCTCCTCGTGCGTCATCGGGGACTTCGGATATCAAAGATGCAGGCCAGCGCCGCTTAAATGGTCGCTGGTGCAGCTTGCTCCCGAGCGAGCACACCTAGGCAACAGTAGACGACCGCGTGCATGGTTGCGCCTCCGTCGAATGATGGGTAGTGGCCTATTTTCAAACCAAGATCAGATCTCCGGGACGACTCACCAAAATGGGGTGTGGGGCGGTAAGCCCACTGCTTTAGCTGTGGGAGGTAGAGCCCCGCTCGGCTCAAAGAGCCGACACTGACACACCTGATTCGTAGATTCTTGTTGTGAACTACCGGTCGACAGACAGGGCCGTGTACCCAGCGAAGGACCACCTGATTTGGTGCCCCAAATATCGCAGACGTGTGCTCGGTGCTCGTGTCGATGGTCGACTCAAGGCAATAATCATGGAGGCTGTTCAAGATCTTGGCGGCAAAGTGATCGAAATTGAAGTAATCCCCGACGATGTGCACCTCCTCATAGAGCTGGCTCCAACGGTTTGGCGCTCCCAGGCGCTACAGGTTCTAAAGGGGCGATCATCGCGCCGCACCCGAGCTGAGTCTCCCCATCTTCGTCGTCTGTCATCGCTCCCGAGTCCTTCGTGGTCCGTATCGACGCTCGGTGGTGCACCACGCGAAGTCGTTCGTCGATACGT
>DATLTI010000302.1:0-1920 GCA_035533675.1 Acidimicrobiales bacterium
AAACTCTCGGTGTCTACGTGCCCACACACCGAAAGCACCCGAAAGCAGCCGAGCTCTCCGAACTTAAGGCCGCAGCGGATCGTCTCGCTAAGGCACTCGCCGACGTTGACGAAGAAGAACTCGTGGCCGAGTTCAAGGACCAGCGTCGGCGCGGGAAGACTGCAGCCCGCTGACATGATTGTCCTCGATGCCAACATTCTCATCCGTTCACGGTCCGAGACACAAAGTTCTACAAATCGAGGCTCGTACCGCTCGGTCGCGATGTCCGCGAGCTGTTGCGCCAATATCTCCTGTCGCCTCGTCGGAGAAGACAGCGCGGAGCGAATCTCTTCTCTGCAAAGAATGGCGAGCCCATCAAAATCGACAATGTAGAGCATTGCTTCAAAAGGCTCCGTCAGCATACTGGGATCGTGCCTCGTGATGTTACGTCGTGTCAGCCTCGTATCCACGATCTGAGACACACCTTTGCAGTCCATCGGCTGACTGCCTGGTACAAACAAGGAGCAGATGTGCAACGCCTCCTGCCCGCGCTCTCCACGTATCTGGGGCATGTCGAGCTGAAGTCAACACAGAGATACCTCACCATGACGCCTGAGCTGCTGCGACAGGCGAACATCCGGTTCGAGTCCTACGTTCGCGGAGGAGGGCACGATGATCGATAAACATGCGCTTGCCCCGTGGATCAAACGCTTCCTGCTGGAGTACCTCCCTGGTGACCGGAACCTTGCTCGGAACACACAGAAAAGCTATCGCGACGCGATACGCCTGCTGGTGCTCTTTGTGTCTACTGAGCTGCACAAAAAAGCAGACGAACTTCTCATCGACGATCTGACTGGAGACCTGCTTCGGGCGTTCTTGTCCTATATCGAGGGGGAACGAAAGTGTAGCATCTTGACGCGCAACCAGAGACTCGCTGCTATCCACACGATGGCACACTTTATCAGCGAGCGAAATCCAGAATGCCTCGCATGGTGCGCCGCGATCCGGACCGTATCTTTCAAGCGCTCAGGCAGAGTTCCAGTTACCTACTTGGAGAAGGACGAAATCGACGCACTGCTGAACGCACCCCATCAAACAACGCGCCTGGGATACAGAGACCGCTCGGTGCTCTTGTTCCTTTACAACTCAGGGGCACGCGCCGATGAGGTCGCTCAACTTACTGTGGGTGACCTGAACCTAAATCGTTCCAGCGTCTACGGCCAGTCTTCGGTCCGGCTGCACGGAAAGGGAAATAAAGTTCGTTTCTGCCCGTTGTGGGCTTCACGGCATCGGAACTACGGAAGCTGACCAGTGGACGTGTTGGTACCGAGCGAGTGTTCCTGAATCGCTGTGCGCAACCAATGACACGGTTCGGTGTTCATGACATCGTCACTCGGCACGCTCGGTCTGCAAGCGCAGGCTGCCCTCGGCTCCGAAAGAAGAATATCGGCCCGCATACGATCCGGCACACGACAGCCACCCATCTTCTTCGGGCTGGAGTGGACATCAATACCATCCGCGCGTGGCTTGGTCACGCGTCGCTGGAGACCACGAACATATATGCGGAGACTGATCTCGAAATGAAGGCGAAGGCGCTAGCGATGTGCGAAGTCAGCCGTCCGCGACATCAGAAGCGCTGGAGAGACAATCCTGATCTTCTGGCTTTCTTACAAACACTCTGATCCCGAGTTATGTTGTGCTCAAACTGAGGGTCTCGGCTGTTCAGAGGAGCTCGAAGCTCT
The DNA here is from genome assembly GCA_035533675.1 of Acidimicrobiales bacterium. Lineage (GTDB taxonomy): Bacteria > Actinomycetota > Acidimicrobiia > Acidimicrobiales > Bog-793 > CAIVND01. Next base: position 1,722 of record DATLTI010000302.1, read on the forward strand.
ACGTCACATAATCTCGGAGACCACATAATCGGCGTTATGTTGTGCCCAACATAATCAAGACTATATCGGTTTGTACGGCGGCGACGCGAAGCTTCTCGTCGAAAGCCTTGAATACGTCCAGCGAACAGCAACGCAAATCCTCAATGCCATCGGCGCGGATCAATCATCCGCGCCTCCTGCTTGACGGCGGAAGCATTAT
>DATLTI010000303.1:0-2164 GCA_035533675.1 Acidimicrobiales bacterium
TTCTCGCAGACTGATGCGCCGACAGTTGCAGTTCTGTCGACCGAGTTCAGCCAGCTTGGCTCAAAGACGCCGTGGATTGGTACTGACGTGACGACAAGCAGCGACTTCATCAAGGCGTTCGGTACGGCCAAGGCCCACTCCCACCTGACATCAGTGATGGGTACCTCAGTTACGGGAACGGCGAACAACGTCTTCATGGCCCAGTTCAAGAAGCTGTTCCCGAGCCAGACCGCTGCCGGTCCATTGTCGGGTTCGAACTACGCGTATGACGCGGTCATCAGCTTGGCACTTGCAGACACCTACGCAAATACCTTTGCCGGCGCAACGGTCGCAAGGGACATGACAAAGGTGACCAATCCGCCGGGAACGGCGTGCTACTCGTACAGCAAGTGCCTCTCGCTGTTGAAGTCGCACACGAAGATCAACTACGAGGGCGCAAGTGGCGCTATTGACTACAACAAGTACAACAACACGTTTGGTCCATACGCTCCATTCATTGCCAACGCGACGACTGGAAATGAAGTCCAGGGAACTCCGCTCTCTGCGAAGATCCTTGGTGATGTAACCAACTGCACCACAACCAGTGCGTGCCTCGCGGCACTCAGGAAAGACGGGATCAAATAAGCACTCCCGTATCTTGAAAGGTTTCATCTCGGGAGCCACGCAGACGGAGCAATCCGGCTGTGTGGCTCCCGGTTCTTCTGCCGATGAAACGACTCCGATGCACCGACATCGAAGCTCTCCGAACCCGGAGCGGCATACCGTAGGACGTGAGCGAGGCGAGACCGCTGAGTAGCAGTCTTTGTTGTCGACTTCAGTACGTCTAGCCCTCGTAGCTCAGGCGATAGAGCATCGGTCTCCCGATGTCTCCATTCGGTCTTCACGACAAAACCCGAACGCACGACATCAAAACTCAACCAACGCGTAATCACGGGATGCAATATGGGACGAAACTCACCCTGATTTGTAATATCAGCCTCGGCAAACCCCTGGACGAAAAGTGAGTGACAATGAGCGCCCGCAGGCACGACACGATCCGTAAATGCTGGCATCTTGAGCTATGCAAGGTCGTGCTGCCAGCACTACTCATTGGCGGAATCGTGACGACTTCGCAGGTTCAGGCGTTGGCCTCTCCTCTCGGAGGGGGGCCTGTGGCGGTCTGCCCAGTGCATGCACTCCAAGTCTCGGTTGTCTTCAATGGATTTGGGAACCCCTACGGAGCGATCACCTTTGTGAACAATGGCACCCGGTCCTGCTCGCTTTCTGGGCGTCCTACCATCCGGGTTTTCGACAGGTCAGGAAGCCAATCAGCATTCACCGAATCCACCGACCAGTTGTCACCGCCGCTCGGACGACCCAGAGATCCTGCTGTGTTGAGTCCAGCGGCCCCATGGGCGATCGTTGAAATGGATTGGTGCGCGACGAAGAGCAACTTCCGTTACATCGGCAATGACCGCTCCATCGACATCCGCTTTCAAGGATGGGCCCACCCGCTGACCATATTGGCCTCGTCTTTTGATCCGAAGGAATTCTTCCCGCCCGTCTGTTCGAATCCCTCGAAGCGGGTCCTCGCTGTTGACTTTGTGCGCGCGATGGGCCCTTACGGCAACATTGCGGGATCCACGCCGGCCATTCATGTCACCCCTTCAAGCAACCTGTACAACGGCGAAAAGGTGATCGTGCACGTGAGCGGGCTCGACATTGGATGGAAATTCTGGGTGTACGAATGCGCTGCCTCCGCGGACGTGAACCCCGGCGGATGTGGTTTGGGGCCGCCTCAGCAGCAATTCGGATTGACTGACATGTCCGGAAACGGATCATTTACCTTCATCGTCAAGTCGATGGCGCCAATCAAATTTAATGACACGGTCGACCTTCTACCATGTCGAGATCAATGCGTCATGATGGCGACGATCGGCGGGGGGTCGTATTTCATCCCTCCCCAATCGTCGCTGAAATTCTCGAGAACATGAATGACTTCGCCATAACGTCATGGTTATGCGACCAACCCGACAAGATTCGACTAAGAGCGCGCGCCAATAGGCAGCTCACTCATTCCACCTCTTGGCCCATTTTATGAGCTTGACGGTGATGATCAGAGCGATTGCAAAGGCAATCGCGGAGTTGCGATGCGATGTAAAGCGATCGGTGTTGCGTCGGAGCT
>DATLTI010000304.1:0-5553 GCA_035533675.1 Acidimicrobiales bacterium
AAGCCTTCGCCCTCGACGATGAAGATTGCCTCCTCACCGTGTTTGTGCGCTCCAGTATGTGCGCCGGGTGGGATCTCGGCGATCATCGTCGTCGTCCCATAGGTACGAAATCCCGTCTCCGGTGAGATCACCAACGCGGCATGAAAGTCCTGGGGAGTTTCAACCCATTCAAGGTCCTCTTCATGCATGTTCCGGCGAGAGGCGGCACGCTCGGACTCGGCTCGGTCCCACATCCCCAGCCAGTTGTCATAAAAATTCGCCATGAAACAAACCCCCAAACGCAATTAGTCCCTAGATGTCAATGGTGAGTCAACCCTACCGCGGCAAAAGAGAACCTGAAATGAAAGTGTTCGACTGCCTGGGTTCACGATGACCATACCAAACAAGAACTCTGCGCTATCGCGCCATGGGCTTTGCCGTAGATCGATACACCCGAACCTCACGCGCACGAGATATCTTCTATCTCTTTACAACAAGATACGCCCTCTCATCTCACACAATCACTTACAGGCTGTACGCGTGCTTGGAGTCTCCCCTAGTGCTCGAAAGCGAACGACATTAACCCGTTGGTGATCCTGACGCGGAGTGATTTCCACTCGATTGACGGAAAACAACGGCTCTCAGCGACATCTGTTCTGTTGCACTGTCACTGATCGCTCTGAGGAGTAGTGAGCGGATGGTTGCAACTTCGGACAACTATCCGCTCACTGAACGATTCTCCGCGCTCTTGCACCACGATGTGCTCGGCTATCGATGTAGACACACACGATGGTTTTTGTTCTCGCGACCTTGAGGTGCATCAAACGCACCTATCTTCAGGGGTGCAACCAATGCGCACTTCGCGAGTTGGTTCCGATCGGATTCAGTACCCTTGGATGAGTTTTCCATTTCACCTGAAACACAATGGCGAATCATCGAATCGCATCGCGAAATACTCTGTTTGCAGATCCATCATCCGAGTACTTGCGTATCTCCTCTGATTGAACCGAGAACAACTCAACTGCTCCGATGTGAGTTACCTGGCCTTGCGCAGCACTTTCGCCAAAGATACAAAGAGGGCAAGCAGCCACAGAACGGGAAGAGCCCACCAGGTGCTCAGCCGATGCGCGTGAAAGATCGCAACTGCGCCGAGTCCCAAGCAAACACCGATCGCGATCGTGATGTCTTCTCCAACAATGAAGTCCCACCAAAACATCCCGAAACCTCGGGCCATGGCCTTTACACGTTGAAAACCACTCATGACGTAACGACCGGGGTCAGGGAACTCTTCTCATTAGATTGTCGGTAGTTTCGCAAGACTCCCACTGTCCCTAGCGCCATCAAGGCAATGGCGGGAATAAGGACCAGTAGCGAGGCATCCGAGTGCGGCCACGTCGCTCCAGCGCCCTCAGCGCCCCAGAACGTTCCGAAACTCGCGAGGAGTACTCCGACGCTGAACTTGATCGTGTTCTCAGGCACCTTTGAAAGCGGACCACGGACGACAAATGCCACAGAAACGATGAGAGCTATAGCAGCAGCGGCCGCGATGGAGGCAAGGCCGAGATTGTGGGCATTGGCGCCGAACGTCACCACAATGAACGCCACCTCCATGCCCTCGAGGAGGACTGATTTGAATGCGAGCGTAAAAGAATACGCGTCGCCCCCCATCCATCCAGCTCCAGACTGTTGACGGGCATCGGCGCCGGAGCTAACCCCTGAGGCGTTGTTCAGACCCTGTGCCTCAGCGGTCAGAGTCGCATATGCCGCCGCCTCATCGTGCAGGGCCTTGTAGCCCGAGGCCCGCAAAATCGCCTTTCTCAACCAGCCAAGACCAAAGATGAGCAACAGTCCACCGACAACAAGACGGAGAGGGCTGAGTGGCAGGTGCGCGATCGCTGGCCCAAGTGCTGCAACTATGGCTACAAGTACTGCCACGGCTGCGAATACTCCCCGTCTTGTCGATTTCCAACTGCGCGTAAGTCCAACGGCCAGAACCACGGTCGTGGCCTCTACCGCCTCGACACTGCAGGCAAAAAACGCGGCGATGAACAGTACGACACTGGTCGTCATCCGCGCTCCTCCATACCCAACAGAGCTCTAAACAATCGGTTTCCTCCTATAAAGTGGCGTGCTCAGCAGCACGGCGTACGATCCATCTTCGGTGGCAACACGTTCTTGGGTACAGTCTGGCGCGGCACGTTTTCCCCAGCGGTATCCACCATCAAATACTAACAGCTGTTAGTATACAGGATCGTCAGCTGTTTGCCATGCATTTTCACCCAAACCGCATCTTTCTCGCTCCGCGGGGACTGCGCTTATGATGCAATGAGCGTGCCGGCCCTCCCGGGCGGAGGATGGCGAGATCAAGACAAACACCATGCGCAATAGAGTCTCTCATCGTTCCTTAGAGATCTGCCGGTGTTTTCTTCCTCTCCGAAGGGTCAGATGGCGATGAAAACAGAGGATTCCTCGGCTTCCAGCGGCGAGACTGCGGCCGATTTGAACTGGCGGCTCCTCGTATACCGCGTGCCAAGCGAGCCAAGCCGGCTACGGGCGACTGTTTGGCGTCGACTAAAAAACCTTGGAGCAATCTATCTTCAAGGTGCCATTGCAGCACTCCCATCGAGCACAGCTAACGATCGCGCGCTGAGAGGGCTTCGGAACCAGATTGTTGACGAGATGGGCGGAACTGCCATTCTCTTTTCCGCTGAACCAATTTCTGGTGGTGCTGAGATACTCGAGCTGTTTAATGAAGCGCGCAATGATGAATACGATGAGATCCTCGACAAATGCGTGCACTTCCTCTCTGAGGTAGAAAAGGAAGTTGCCGTCGAGCATTTTACGTTCGGTGAGTTAGAAGAGAATGAAGAGGATTTTGTCAAGTTGCAACGGTGGTTCGACAAGGTACAAGATCGCGATTCGCTAAATGCGAGTGGAAAGCAAGCTGCTCAAGAGGCTCTGACACGCTGCGCTCGAGCACTTGAGGAGTTCACCGAACGCGTCTACATCTTTGACCGCGATCAACGCAGTCATTGAATCTCTCAATCCTCGGCAATGTCCACGCTGCGCTCATCATCTAGTTACTAAGATTCCCAACCGCGCACAAGCATTGAAGCCTCTCCAGTTCCTGGATCACTTACGAACTCGGCGCCACTTGGTAACAGCCAACTCAACCAAACCGACCGTCGACGTTGCTCACCGTGAACATCCGGTAAGACTCACCCCCACCTCTCATAGAGAACATCTGGCACCTCAGGGCTTGGGCGATTCAACTACCACGAAAGGCGAACCGAACAATGCGACATTGACCTCTCGAGATGCCGATGCCAATCACAGCGAAACTCGGAAAGTAAATCAGCGACGACCTCGAAATGACTCAACGTGGCGTATCGAACGAGGAGTTCGTGACTCATCATCCTGGCCGCAGCGGACACGCCGCTGGTCACGATAACCGCAGTTCAATGCCACAACAACGTTGAAGAGAGCTGTGACTGACCGTCTCTTCCTGAAGGTCGCGAAAAACCAACTCCCACCAAGCGTTACCGATGATCGAATTGCGCAAACGCGGACTCGATGGAACCGAGCTAGCGATGCACGCCCTCCTTTTGCTTGCGGGCGCCCCAGACAATGAAAAGACATCGTCGGCGCGTGGGCCCAGTACACAGATTGCCCGATACGGGCGATTCATTTCCGAGTCGCGGTGTGATATGTTCGCCGCGGCTATAAAAGCACCGCAAGCAGCTCGAGCGATTTCCGTATTTCCGGGGGGAAGTTCATGGAATCACCAAGGTTCTTGAGACAGATCATCTCGGGAGTCGCCGCGAGATGTCTCTTGCGCGCCGCGGGCCCGAACGGGTACCCGATCGAGAAGTTGGACAGCGCGGACTTCGCGCAGCAGGCGACAACGGATCACCACCGCTGGCGGCTGGACAACTGTCGCCCCAGGCCCAATGACTTCCAGTTCGCTCAGCTGTTTTACGCAAAGATTGATCCACCACTCATGGGGTAAGGGGTCTGTTATCCCGAGGAGGTAAACAATAGATGGACCGGGTACAGACGGTCTTGGTTGTCTGATCTGGGCGGGTTGTTTTCCGGACGAGTCAGACGCGTTTTACAAAGACACCGAGGTTGGGGTTGCGGCTGGGAGTCAAGTTCGATGACTCCGCCGAGGGTCGGGAGTCCATTCAGGGGGGACTGATGGTAACGGGTGTGGTTGAAGGCAAGGTCTGGGATCCGGGAGCAGTGGAGGTCCGGGCTCCCAGTCGGGTGCTGCGATGGATCAAAGACCGCGAGCGCCTGCTCGTGCCTGCCGCGGCACTTATCGTGTTCCTTCTGGCGTGGCAGCTTGCAGCAACCTTTGGACTGATCAACCAGCTCTTTTTCGCGTCGCCCTCTGGGGTGGTCAGCTCTGGTTACCACCTCGTCCAGACCGCCCAGTTCTGGAGTGACTTCCGGGTGAGCGCCTTCGAGTTCGTGGTCGGCTATGGGTTGGGGCTTGTGAGCGGGCTCACCGCCGGATTCGCGCTCGGATGGTTCTGGCGCCTGCGGTTTATCTTCCGCCCGTGGGTGGACGCGCTGAACTCGATCCCTGGCATCGCGCTGGTCCCGCTCGTGCTCATCTGGTTCGGCCTCGGCTTCTCGTCCAAGATCGCGCTGATCTTCCTGATCACCTTCCCGGTGGTCGTCGTCAACATGTACACCGCGACGTCGAGCATCAACCCGCAGTACCTTCGCGTGGGGAGAAGCTTCGGATGCTCGAAGTTCCGACTGCTCCGGACGATTGTCTTCCCGAGCATCGCACCGTTCGCATTCGCGGCCGCCCGAATCGGCGTCGGCCGCGGCGTCTCGGGAGTCGTCGTTGGAGAGTACTTCGCTGCCAGCTCCGGCCTCGCGTATCGCCTCTTGCAGTACGGCCACGATCGCCAGACCGGGCTCCTGTTGTTCGATGCCCTCTTTATCACCGCGGTCGCCCTCGGTGCGTTCCGCGTCGTCTCCATGGTTGAAAAGAGAGTCCTCCACTGGCGACATGTCGGTTCACACTCGGCATTCGGCGCGGACAACACCTAGGCCGAACGTCCACCACAGAGAGAGGAACTTACAGTGCAGACGTTAACGATCTCCGATGTAACCATGATCTACGAAAGGCCAAGAACGCACGAGCGCTTCCGGGCGATCGACCGGGTCTCCATGACCATCGAGAAGTCCTCATTTGTGAGTATCGTCGGACCGAGCGGCTGCGGAAAGAGCACGCTGTTGGCAATCGTCGACGGGCTCATCCAGCCGAGCTCGGGCTCGGTGCACATCGATGGGAGGCCGATCACCGCGCCGGGCCCTGACCGCGCGATGGTCTTCCAGGAGGCCTCGCTGCTCCCCTGGTTCACGACAGTGCAGAACTGCGCCTACGGACTCGAATGCCAGGGCATTCCACGCAAGGAGGCTCAGCAACGGGCGATGCCGCTCCTCGAGATGGTCGGTCTCAAAGGGTTCGAGCACTGCTATCCCGGCGAACTCTCGATCGGCATGCAACAGCGCGCCAACGTCGCGCGTGCCCTCGCGGTCGATCCCGATGTGCTC
>DATLTI010000305.1:0-3691 GCA_035533675.1 Acidimicrobiales bacterium
GCCGGCAGCAGTTCGTGATAGCGCCAAATAGAGAGCGGCCCCTTTTCAATCGACTCGCGCGAGATCTTTTTCTTGATCTCGTCGTAGTCATAGACGACCTCAAGGGGTCCAAAACAGAAGTCACAGACGTGCAGTGCTTCAGCCGGATAGGGTCGCCCACACTCTCGACAGGCCAATCCAAGTACAGATGTCATTCGATGCTCCTCATCGCGCGGGCATTGGCACCTGGTGACGCTGGCAGGACTGACCTTTCAGCGAATAACTGGTTGCCGCGGCTTCACAGGGCCCGTCCCTCTGCCGCTCTTGATGATTTCCCCATATTTTGGACGGAATTTCCAAAATAGTCAAAGCGTCCAGCTCAAAGGTGATTTTGGTCACACGGTGAAATGTCGCGGAGCAAGCGTAGCGCTCGATTTGGCAAATTCTTACGCGTAAGGGGGCTTGGCAGAGACCAAGATGGTCACCGTGAACATTTCCGAGCGATCTGCTGATGGAGTCGAACCGGGCCTCCCGAGCGACCTTCTGATCGTCTCGCACCGCGGTCCGGTCTCGCTCGCCCGTAACGAGCGTGGTGACCTCGTGACCGGCAAGGCCCCCGGAGGGCTCGCGCCGAGTCTTCTCAGGGCGATTGCGGGAACTGGCGCGACCTGGATCGCCTGCGCGTCGGGCCCGCTTGAACGTGAACTCACTACAAAGGGCGCCGCCGGGTCGCTCGTGGAAGGAGTCGACCTTCGCTTTCTCGTGATGGACCAAGAGTGTGTGAAGGACGCTTACGAGACCATCGCCTCCGCGACCATCTGGTTCTTCCATCATGCGATGACTGACATCGCAATATCTGATTTTGGCGTTCGTTGGCAGCAGGCCTTTTCTAATTTCCGCCGTTACAACCAGACCTTTGCAGACGAGATCGTCGAATGCGCGCGAATGGGCGCCACAGTGATGGTGAACGACTACCACCTGCCGCTCGTGGGAGCGGTCTTGAAAGAGAAGCGGCCCGACCTCAAAACGCTTCACTTCACCCATACGCCTTTCAGTACTCCGCAGGATCTCGAACGTCTTCCCCGTGATCTCGTCTGTGAACTGCTTACCGGTATGGCCTCGTACGGCGCCTGTGGATTCCACACTGACCGCTGGGCTGCGTCGTTTCGTGACTGCCTCGATCATTTTGGAGTTCTCGCACCCGAAATATTTTCCTGTCCGCTTGGTATTGACGTTGAGCAGCTCCGCGTTGAGGACTCGAGGCCTGGAGTCCAACTCCACGCGCAACAACAACAGCAGCGCCTTTCCGGAAAACGCGTGATCTTGAGGAGTGACCGGCTCGAGCCAACAAAGAACATCGTTCGTGGATTCGAGGCATTTGCAGAACTTCTCGAGCGTCACCCGGAGTATCGCTCGGAGGTCGTCTTCTATGCACGTGCGTATGTCTCTCGAATCGAGCTCGAGCAGTACCGGAGCTATCGAGAGGAGATCGAGCAGGTGGTCAAGGAAATCAATGAACGCTTTGGAACCAAGCAATATCAACCAGTGATTTTCGAGGTCGACGATGACTATGAGGCCTCTCTTGCTGCCTATCGTCGTTATGACGTCTTGTTGGTAAACCCACTTTTTGACGGGATGAATCTTGTTGCAAAAGAGGCACCGGTGCTCAATATGCGAGACGGTGCGGTGATTCTCAGTACCGGAGCGGGAGCCTATGTGCAACTGCATGATTTGGTGATCGGAGTCGATGCGTTCGATGTCACAAAGACGGCCGACGCGCTCGAAGAGGCATTGACTCTTTCGCCTGAGGTACGCGCCTCGCGAGCTTCGCTACTCAAACAACGTGCCGGCGATCTTGCACCGAGCCAGTGGCTCGCGCGGTGTCTTGAACATGCGAAGGTTGCTGTCTGACACCAAGCGGAATTGGTGCGTGTCAGGCGTTGAGTTCATCGGCAATTGCACCAAGAAGCACAAACATCTCCGAGCTTGATGCGAGCACGAGATCGGCCCGCTCTGCCATGCCAGTGGGGGCTTCGTCACCTGCGACACAGCCCCGAAATGTCTGTATCGACGCTTCGAGTTCATCGAGTGTGTCAAAGGCTTCGAGATCACCGATGTCATCGCCGAAGTAGGCGACGACACGGCAATTCGTCGAGAGCGCGCGAACGACCTCTGACTTGTTCGGCAGACCTGGTGGAAAGACCTCGATTGATTGCTTGCCCTCGCGCGTGACGAGTCCCGCGAGATCAACAGCTCGCTGAGCAACCTCGCGCAACAGCTGCTCCGTTGCTGGTGCGCGTCGCCAGTGGAAGGTGAGGACGACACCCTTTTCCTCTATCCATGCAAGCGGAGCAACATCGCGCGCCTGTTCTGCAAGATCTCGCATCTGCGCGTTCCATTGTTCAAACGCGCGATCGGCGGTGATCGTGCCCTTTGAATCGATGGCGTCAAGGCCTCCGCGCCCAAAGGCGATCAGCCTGGTCTCACGGTGCGTGTCGAACCCGAGGCGCCCGACGAGAAAGCTTCCTGTCCTGCCAGAGACGATCGCGAGGGTTCCAAGTGAGATTGAGAGACGGTGCAAAAGATCGATCTCTCCGACTGTCAGCGTGGGGACTTCGGGGTCTTTTTCTATCGGCGTCAGGGTGCCGTCAAAGTCAAGCAGCAGCGCGCTGTGCGAGGGATCGTTCTTGAACGCAACGATCAGTTCACGCGTGAGTGCTCTGGTCGTCGCGTCCGCCGGGATCAACCCTTCCCGGTTGCGACGAGCTTGCGAACGACGTACTGCAAGATGCCGCCGTTCAAGAAGTAGTCCGCCTCGGTTGGCGTGTCGATGCGAAGCAGCGCCTCGAAATCGCGATCGCCGGCACGCACCTTGACCTTCTTGCCGATCAGCTCTGTCTTCGAGCTTCCAGCAATGCCGGTGATGGTGATCAACTCGGTGCCATCGAGCCCGAGTGACGCAGCAGATTCACCATCGACGAACTGCAGCGGTGCAACGCCCATTCCAATCAGGTTAGAACGGTGGATGCGCTCGAAGCTCTCGGCGATGACGGCTCTGATTCCAAGCAGCATCGGACCCTTCGCTGCCCAGTCTCTCGACGATCCCGATCCGTACTCCTTGCCCGCAATGACCACGAGTGGCGTTTTATCGTCGAGATAGCGCATCGCGACGTCATACATCGAACCCTCGACGTCCTCTGGCTGGTACTTGCTGAATCCGCCCTCGGTGCCTGGAACGATCTTGTTGCGTATCCGGTTGTTCGCGAAGGTGCCTCGGGCCATCACGTTGTGATTGCCGCGTCTTGCCCCATAGGAGTTGAAGTCCTCCGCGTCGACGCCACGCGAGATCAGATAGGTCCCAGCAGGACTTGTCGCGCGGATCGATCCAGCGGGCGAGATGTGGTCCGTTGTCACGCTGTCACCGAGGAGCGCGAGCATACGGGCGTCCTTGATGTCGGTTAGTCGCTCTGGCTCGATCGCCATGCCGTCAAAGTACGGAGGTTTCGCGATGTAGGTCGAGTCCTCGCGCCAGCTGTAAAGCTTGCCCTTTGGTACATCGATTGCCTGCCAGCCGGCATCTCCTTCGAACACGCCCTCGTAACTCTCTTTGAATCCTGAGGTCTTGACGGCGTTGCGCACCGTGGTTGCGACCTCTTCGGTGGTGGGCCAGATGTCTTTGAGAAAGACGGGCTGGTTGTCATGGTCAAGAGCG
>DATLTI010000306.1:0-15256 GCA_035533675.1 Acidimicrobiales bacterium
TATTGGTGACCTACCCGCCGACGGTGGAGATATCCAAGCTGGTCAACTCCCTGAAAGGCGTCTCGTCCCGGATTCTTCGCAAGGAATTCGGTGAGCAGTTACGTCGGTATCTCTGGGGCGAGCATCTCTGGTCACCGTCCTCCTTCGCCGGCTCGGTTGGCGGAGCGCCGATCTGCGTGCTGCGCAAATATATCGAGTCTCAACAGGCGCCGGAGTGATCGGGCCTACGTCCCGAGCGCCTATCCCTCCCCGGCCTGAAGGCCGGAGACTCCCGGCGCGTTTTGTTGAAGATCGGGAGCCAATTGATTATTCTTGCTTTTATTGAGGAGTTTTCCCTTACGGACCTCGCCATCAAACTTGGCGTGACAAAGAGTCGCGTCTGCCAGATCCGTGCGCGGGCGCTTCGCTCTCTGAGAAAGTACCTCGTTGAGCACGAAGTCTCAGGCGCAAACGAGGCTGAGATCGCTTGACAGGTGCCATCAAAAGCCCTCTTTTTTCGCGTCTTTTCTGCTAAATACAGGCAACTGGGCTGCCAGGATCAGCGCGGTTGGCCAGCTCTGGCCTTGGGAATAATCCACCAATAGCGGTAATCTGGGTGCCTGATGTCCGAGAACCTCAACTTTGATACTGACGGGGCACGATTTAGCCGTGTCCAAGGTGATCTTTTGCGTTCTACTCGTATTCAAAAGAATATGACGCTGCACGATGTGGAAGTTGCAACATCTGGCGAGTTCAAAATTGCTGGATTGAGCGCGTATGAACGGGGAGAACGCTCAGTTCCTACAGTCAGACTTTTGAAACTGGCGGCACTTTATGAGGTGGAATTGAGTGACCTCTTGCCAGCAAAAACGACGCCAGAATCCGAGTATGCGGAAGAAAAATCGCAGGTAGCCCCCTCTGTCGGCTCGAATGCGCCGCAGTGGTCTGGAATCCGAATTGACCTTTCGCGTCTTGAACAGATCAAAGATCCAGGCGCTCAACAGCTACGTAATTTCGTTCAAAATGTGCTGGCGCTCCGCGAAGAAACACGGGGTCGGTATTTTGTCCTGCGTAACGATGATCTTTTGGCTGTGGCGGTGATGTTTGGATCTCCCGTGGACCAAATCGGCGAAGTGCTAAGCGAGTTTGGCATTGCAAGTTTAGTTTGACGATAGGCAATAGCGGTCTGAATCGCGTTCGGCGTCACAGAAGAGGCACGATCTGCGGCGTGTTGTAAAACAACTCCTTGACACTTTTACTTGCAGCAAGGGGTTCCTCTGCTGCCAAGCAATTTCAGGCGCTCAATGAGGCAATCAAACCTTTTCGTGCGCTGGGTTTCGATGCGCACCTCCGTTTTGATAACGAGCGCCCGATGGCTCGAAAATGCGTCACTCAGCGAACGCGGGCAAAAATGATCCTCACTATGGATTTCTGGAGGTACAACATGAGCGATCAGAACATGAAATAGAGCAGCGCACGGCTGTGACGGTCGATGAAGTAGTAATGCGTTCGACAGGCATTGCAGCTCTGTTCTTGTCCATTCGAGAGAAGCGGAATGAGTACAACGGTTTGTGTGTGTTGCACGAGCCGCGCTCCGCACGAGTTCTCGATCAAAAAGTACGCGGGCCCACCACGGAGCGGTCCCTCAAGCTGAGCTTTCGAGGCGGCAGACCCTGAGCCTTGGCCAACACCGAACTTCATTGTCGCCAGCCTCGCCCAAAATGACGGATCGGATTCAATCGACTGGTCGTTGAAATTCATGGTGGTAAAGGTCTTGGTGATTGCAATAGCCTGCTGTCTCGCCGCGTAAGAGAAAGATTCGAGGCCAGAGGGATCGGGGCACTGCGCGAGATATTGGCGCGGAGCGCCTTCGACGGGAAGAGGGTAAAACGAGGCGTGAAAGTTTGATGTTGGTCCAAGCGTTGCTTCCGCCCCGACACCAGCTCCAATTGCAAGTAGTACCGCAACAACGAGCAGCGCGAAGCCCTTCATTTCGCTGATGCTAATACGCAACCGGTTACGAATTGAAGCTCTTTGGTTCAAAGAGCCATCCTCTGAAAGGGTCCTTTCGCCGCAAAATCGAGCGTCTACTGTACCTGCGCGGCATCCGAGAATCCACCAAGAATGCATTGGATGCAATGGCATTCGATACCCTGTTCGAGCCAAAGGGGACACCGATGAAGTACGTGGCGGCCCTTCAGGTTGCGTTCAAACCAAACTGACGCCGCTCTCATTCGCGCGTTTTGAGTTGCACCCTTTGGTGTTCATGATGCGATTTCCAGATCGCCTCGCAGATGCGGACAGTCGTCGCTCCCCAAGAACCATCGTGTTCTAGAGCATGTCCGTTCCGAATCGCGTTGTAGATTTCAGCAAAATCGACGGCTAGTCCGCCTTCGATGTCTGAACAGTCCACCTCACTCAACCCGAGATCGTTATAGAGCGTGAGCCCCTCCCGTGATTGACGGAGGTCGCCATTTTCTCCGCTGATAACCGTAAGCCCAACGAACCCCCATTTTCTCTTGGAGATGGCTGTCGGATCGGGTTGAGTTCGAAGCGCGCGCCCGGCATCGCCGTATTTATCGAGCGACCAAGATTGGTTGTTGCGCATGTTCATCGACGCGGTGGGATCAGTAAGGTGCCCATTTTCGCCGATTCCGAATGTCAGCTCCGCGGTATCGAAGTATCCATACCCGTTATAGACCAGCGTTGCGGAGCATCCATTCTCAAATTCAATCAGGGCGCTGTAGTTCCCAATGGTATCTACGGGACTCGGAGTACTCCCGATGACTGCAGTGACTGCTGTGACGTTTGAGTTGACGATCGTGCGTGCAATCTCAACCTGGTGTGGCGCTTGGCGAAATGTCACTCCGCCCCCGAGCGCTGCAATCAGCTCGTAGGGATATCGCGGCCGAAGTACCCAGTTCGTGTAACAGATATTGGTCAGAGAGAGAACTCGACCTATCGCTCCACTCGCGACAACCTGCGCCATTGCCCGTATCGGAGCATCGCGACCACGGGTATTGACCGCCATGATCTTGACCCCGGTCGTTTCAGCGAGCTTCACAATCGCGTCACCTTCAGCGCCGTCTTTTACAACTGGTTTCTCAATGAGGAGATGTTTGCCGGCAGAGGCAATCTGTAACGCATTTGCAAGGTGCAGATACGTGGGTGTTGCAATATAGACAGCCTCAATCTCTGGATCCTCGCAAAGCTGACGCGCGTCGGTGTAGTGCGTGACACCAAATTTTGTGGCGATCTCTTTTGAGGTGTTCTCATTGATGTCACAGACCGCGACCACGCGACAGTGGGAGGAGCCGACTGCCGCTGCAGCTGCACCTCTTCCTGCTGTACCAAGTCCGAGGATTCCCAGTCTGATCGGGTCATCGGCATCATTCGAAGCACCTCGGCCAGACTCTGTCATTTGACGCTCCCACGTTGTTGAGACGAACAGCACTTCAGACGGACAATTCCCTGAAGCTTACGCAATATTCATCAAAACGAAAGCGTCAAAATTCTTGATGTCAAACACGCGCTGTGTAATCGAGAGATTGACCTTATTCATGCAGGGTCCAGAGTGTGGCCGTATCGGGCATATATTCTTCATGCACATGGCGATGTGACTGAGCCACAACATTTCACAACGGAGTGACGTCGATGAGTATTTATATCGGTCCGGAAGAGATTCATAACATCCAGACACTTTCAAATGAGCTCCATTGCCCAAGGTGCACGGAGTTGTTCTCCGAGAACGGGTTCTCTTCTTCGTTTTGGCGCGCCGAGGAGACCGTCTATTTCTCGTGGTGTCACGCGTGCGGATGGCTCGGTGACATTATCGAGATTACAAGCCTTGTCGGCTATGAGCGGACAGAACCAGAAAAACCTGACCTGCCAGTCTGAATTCTTTCCGGTACGTCTCTCATCTGCTGGGTATGGAGAGTTAATCGGTACGGCGAGCGAACGTCGCCATGATTGAGCTTCGTCGTTGGTTCTAAACGTTTCCGATCGACAGCTGGTGCTTCCTCCAACCGCGAGTGGGGTATTGATAGACTCGCTTCAGCGACAACGGGGTGTGGGGCATACGCGTCTGATCTGGGGTGATTCGGTTCCGATCACAGCAGGCAACGTGGTGGAAGGGGAGAACGTGCTTACCAAAGAGATGAATGACCGGCTGACGAGAGTTGGCCCGGGTACGCCAGCCGGAGAGCTCTTTCGGCGGTACTGGCAACCATTTGCTGGAGCTGCACAGCTCCAGGAGCGCGCGACACTCAAAGTGCGGTTGCTGGGTGAAGACCTTGCATTATTTCGTGACAGGTCCGGTCAGCTTGGTCTAGTCGCGGAGCTTTGTCCTCACCGACGCTGCTCTCTTGCCTATGGCGTACCCGAGAGTATTGGTATTCGGTGTCCATATCATGGCTGGCTGTTTGACAACGAAGGAAATTGTCTCGAGCAACCGGCCGAATCCACGCACTCCCGATTCAAAGATCGTGTCAAGACCACCGCGTATCCCGTCAAGGAGATGGGCGGACTGTTCTGGGCATACATGGGTCCGGGCGAACCGCCGATATTGCCACGACATGACTATTTCGTTCAGCCGAATTCCATTCGCGAGATTGGGCGGACGATTCTGCCCGTTAACTGGCTTCAGGCGATGGAGAACTCGCTTGACCCCACTCACAGTGAATGGCTGCACTCCTGGTTTACCTATTATCTTCGCAACGGAAAGTCACAGGCTGCGGACGGGGGTTTCCCTCAGGCGCGACACGCGAAAATAGGCTTTGATGTCTTCGATTACGGAATTGTCAAGCGCCGGTACTACACGGGGGGATCTGAAGAGGACAACGACTGGAAGATCGGGCACCCCGTCATCTTCCCGAACATGTTGAAGGTGAGTAACGACTTCCAGATTCGTGTTCCAATTGATGACGAGACCACGCTCCACTATCTCTATACCGTTGTTAGCTTCCCTGGTGTCCAAGCTCCAGAGCAAGAGGTCGTTCCCGTATATGACTATCCAATATTCAAGGAGAACGGCGAAATCTACACAGACTTCGTGCTCCAGCAGGACATGATGGCCTGGATCACCCAGGGTCGAATCGCGGATCGCACGGTAGAACATCTCGGTGCCTCCGATCGAGGAATCATGATCTATCGCAAAGTGCTCGACGAGATGATCTCTCGTGTGGAAAACGGCGAGGATCCACTGGGGGTGTTCCGAGATAGCGATCCAGACGAGCAGGTCAATATCCCGATCGATTCAATGTCTCCTCCTCTTACGCCGACTTCGGTGAGAAGTGCTGGCAGGGGTAGCTTTACCGGAGACACGGGAACGCGTACGGACGTCGTTATTGATCTTGAAGTCATCGAAAAGCAGATGCGCATGGGTCAGAACCTTTTGAGTCCTATCCTCGACGAGCGCATCAAGATGCAGTTGGAATATCTTGAAATGCTTAGATCAGGAAACGCCGAAATATCTCAGCTGGATCGTATCTACTAAAGATAGGGAACCGTCTGGACGGCGTGTCCTCGTGACTCGAAGTCTCTCGACACGTGAGCACGGTCGGACTGCTCAGTGTGGAGATTTCTGGCTCGAGTTGATGACGCCTTCTCGATGGAACGTCTTGATGAGAGTGCGGTGCAAGACTTTAATAGGCAGCATATTCGATTTGGTCTGAGTTAGTTTTTGATAGCGAGCTGCGTCGCCGACCGAGCCGTTTTTGGTCAGTGTGCTCAAGTCAGTGTGCTCAAGTTGGAGCGCGTTTATCATAGAGTGTGCTCAAGTTGGAGCGCGTTTATCATAGTTTGTTGCATGAATTTTTCATTCGAGGAGTAAAAGTCCGATGAATGGAGCGTTCCACTCTGATGATTCCGAGACACTGCAAAGTCCAATAGAAATATTGACAAACTCCAAATCGCTTGTCTACGATCATCGACACTTAAGCATGTGAGGTTTGGTCGGGGGGCCATGCAAACGTTTTCAAAGTTGCTTTCTGGCGTCAGTCAAGCTGGTCCACGTGAGAGCCAATATGGGATACAGGTGCGAGCCTGCGAGCAGGTCCATTGCCACATTTTCGGACCGCAAAATGGCTGAACTGACCTCAGTTGTCGTCGCTGGGCTTGTCTACGGTTCGATCCTCGCCACGGCAGGTGTCGGCTTTACGCTGCAATTTGGGGTCACGAACTATTTCAATCTTGCCTATGGCGAATTGATGACCTTCGGCGCAATGGTCACTGCGTCGCTCAATACGGGATCGGTCGGATGGGGAATCTGGCCCGCTTCCGCCGTTGGTGTGTCTGCCACCGTTCTTCTTGCACTTTTTCAGAACAGATTTATTTTCACGCCACTTCTGAATCGCCGGAAGAGCATCTTCGTTACGCTTCTTGCGACGTTTGCCGTCGCCATCATGCTTGACAACATCTTCATCCTCGTATGGGGCACAAGCTTTACCCAGTACACATACTCTCCAGGTGCTGGTATTCATCTGTTTGGTGCCGCAATTTCAATTGCGGAGATTGTTTATTTTCTCATTGCAGTCGGATGCATGGCGGCAATTCATCAGCTGCTAACTCGCACAAAAGCTGGTAGGAGTATGCGCGCCATGTCGGATAACACCACCCTTGCTTCTATCGCTGGACTGAACACCAAACGGATAACGGCAGTGACTTGGGCGATCACGGGCTTTATGGGCGGAATTGCCGGAGTTCTCTTTGCTCTTCAAACCCACACATTCGGTGTGTCCCTAGGGGTCAACTATGAGTATTACGTATTCGTCGCGGTAATTCTCGGCGGTATTGGCCAGCCCTTTGGGGCTTTGATGGGCGGCCTTTTGATCGGCCTAATTACCCAACTCGCGGCGCTTGCGATCCCTTCAGGTCTTTCGCCAGTAATTGCCTTTGCAGTTTTGATCCTGGTCATGCTTTTCCGTCCGCAGGGCCTGTTGGGTGTACCGGGTCGCCTTAATCGTCTTGGGTTGTAGGGGAGTACACCACGAAAGTCTCGATGTTTCAGAAGGGTGCGTAATTAAGTGAGCAATGTCAACTACTACCTAGTGACGCTCGTATTTTTTGGCGCAGTCAATGGCCTTCAGGCAATTGGCTTGGATATGCAGTTCGGTCAGGCCGGCATCTTCAATTTTGCATACATCGTGCTCGTCGCGGTGGGTGCCTATGCGACTGGAATTGCTTCGATTCATCCTGCCGGACATTCGGGTCTCGGAGCACTCACCTATATTGGTGGCTTCGGCTGGGCGTTTCCGTGGAACATGTTGTTTGGCGTTCTTGCAACGGTCGTGTTCGCATTCATACTGACATCAATTGCTTTTCGGCGGCTTCGGCATGATTATCTCGCGCTGACCCTTGTCACGATTGGGAGTGCCCTTCTTCTGCTGATTACGAACCAGGTGAATATTTTTAACGGAGAGACCGGCATCGTTGGCGTGCCAGGTCCTTGGCAATCACAACTTTCATCGAGTGCTTGGTATATCACGATGGGGGGTCTCGCGCTCTTTATCCTTGCCGTGAACGCTTATATTTTCTGGCGAATTCAGCGGGCGCCTTTAGGAAGGCTTTTCAAGGCCTTACGCGAGGATGAGATTCTCGTCGCGTCACTCGGCAAGAACCCTGCACGTGTCAAAATGACGGCGTTTTTACTCGGAGCTGTATCCGCGGGACTTGCCGGTTCACTCTTCGTTTTGTTTATTGGAGGTTGGGGTGTAGGAGGTTGGCAGCCCGGCGAGACATTTGTCTTGTTTGCGGCGGTGTTGCTCGGTGGAAGGGGGCGCTTAACCGGGGCACTCCTCGGAGCATTTGTGTTGTATGAGGTATTTCTTCAAGGCAGCTCGTTGCTCAATATTCCACTTGCCCCTGGAATTCTGCCGGCGGTGCAACAGCTTTTTGTCGGCATTGTGCTGCTTGTGGTGTTGTGGCTTCGACCTGCAGGCCTGCTCCCCGAACACAAAGAAAAGTTTCCAGGCGCGGCAGCGACTAGTCGCGGTTCCAAGCGGCGTCGGATCGCGCGTCAGCCGAGACCCGCGTTAGGGAATATGAACTCTGCAAAAGAACTGAGCGTCGAGTGAGCTCGAACGAGGTTCTACCGCAGGGGAGCATTAGGGTTGAAAACCTTTCGAAATCGTTCGGTGGCGTGTCCGCGGTCAGTGATGTATCGCTTTCTGTGCCAGCTGGCACATTTTACGGAATAATTGGTCCCAACGGTTCGGGGAAATCGACGTTGCTCGACTGCATTTCTGGAGTGCATACCTCGTATGGGGGGCGAGTCCATTTTGAGGACACCGATATTTCTGGAATGGCGCTTCACAAAATTGCGAGTCTTGGCATGCTACGTACGTTCCAGGTCAGCAGATTGTTCGAGAATATGTCCGTTCTTTCCAATGTCATGGTGGCGGCACCCGAGCAGGAGGGGGAGGGACTTTTCTCTGCGATTTCAGGGAGCTGGCGCAAATCGCAGGCAGGTCATCTCACTCGCGCTCGCAGCTTGATCGACCACTACGAGCTCACGCGGGTGGAGGAGGCCTACGCTTCGGAGCTTTCTGGTGGACAACGGCGGCTTCTTGAACTTGCGCGATTGCTGATGATGAGGCCGCGAGCCGTGCTTCTTGACGAGCCGTTCGCTGGAGTGAGTCCAGTCAATCGCGCCAGGTTGCTGAAGCAACTTCATTCATTCTCCGAAGCTGGCATCACAGTCCTTATGGTGGAACATCGACTCGAACTTGTTGAGGAGCTTTGCGACAAGGTCGGCGTGATGGCAGAGGGAAAAATCATTGCAGAGGGCGCGATGAGCGATCTCCGTCAAGACCGAGCGGTTCTTAGTGCCTATCTAGGGGAGTTTCATAAAGATGCGCTTCGAATGTAAAGACCTCACCGCAGGATACGGACGAATGTCAATCATTTTTGACGTTACCGCGGAGTTTCATGCGGAGACGGTGACATCGATCATCGGCCCGAATGGTGCTGGAAAATCCACCCTTTTGAAGGCTCTTTATGGGCTGTTGCGCGTGACTGGCGGTGACGTATTAGTTGACAACGAGTCCATCGGTGTTAATTACAAGGCCGAAAATATGGTCAAGTTGGGAATTGGATACGTCCCTCAATTGGCAAACGTGTTTCCATCGTTATCTGTACGAGAGAATCTTGAGATCGGTACCTACGCGGTAAAGGGCGGGGACATGGATCGCGTCCTCGATCTCTTTCCAGACTTGCGCCCCGCAATGAAAAAAGCGGCCGGCAAACTGAGTGGCGGGCAGCGAACAATGGTTGCTATTGGACGAGCGCTGATGAGCGACCCCAAAGTCATTTTGATTGATGAACCGACTGCAGGTCTGGCACCTCAGATGGCGGTCTCGCTGTGGAAACACCTGAGAACTCTCGCTGCAGCAGGGGTGAGCGTAGTTGTTGTAGAGCAGAACGTTCGACTTGCACTCGATTATTCAGATGATGTTTATCTACTTGCGAGTGGACGTAAAAAAATGTATGACAAGGCAAGTGAACTGGCAAAAAGAGATGACCTGGAGCAACTATTTATGGAAGCGGAGGTTCGTGCTAATGCGTAATTTTGTGTGGTCTAAGGGGAGATGGAAGCGAAATCTGGCATTGCCATGGATCGCGAGTGCCGTTGTCGTAGCTGGGAGTGCCATTGGGATTGGCGTGAATACTGCGTCTGCCGCCACTGCACCTTCGGGCGCGAGTATCAACATTGGCCTCATCACTATTCTTACGGGGCCCGCTGCATTCATTGGGGACACATTCCTCACCGGTGCAACGACGGCGCTTACGATCATTAACCAAGATGGCGGAGTTCTCGGACGTCCGCTCAAGTTAATCCCGGTCGATGATGGTGGCGACCCTGTAGATGCAGTGACGCAGGCACGCCAGATGCTTGCGGTTGACAACGTTTCCGGCGTTCTCGGTCTTGCGGCTCCGGACTACCCCGATGCGCTTCCGATTTTGAATTCAGCAAAAATGGTGAGCTTCACGCACATTGGCAACCCATCGCTAGACACACAAATGATGCCGTACAGCTTCAGGAGCCAACCATCGGATGCGGTGGTTGGAACGGCGATGGCCTATTACGCATCACTCAAGAAATACAAGAAAGTTGCCATTGCGCTCGATGCAACTGAGGGTTCTCAGACGCTCCGGCAACCGATGCTCAGCGCACTTCATCTCCTTGGAATCAAGGTATTGACGAGTGTTACGTTGCCAGTATCAGCCGGTAGCTATGTCGCGGAAATTCAGAAGCTCATGAGTTCACACCCGCAGGCAATCCTCTTGCAGACCTCTCAAACCGATCAGGCTGGGACGTTTGGAACAGAGATCCAGCAACAGGGTGGTGGCCATATTCCCGTGATCGGCAGCGATCTCACCTCTTCTGCAGACTGGGTAAAGGCAGTGGGTAACGCCTATGACCAGCGTGAGGTGACCTCGATTACTCCTTCCGCGAGTGGTGGTGGCGGACAGGGTCCATTCCTCAAGGAATACAATTTGCTCTATCACAAGGGTCCAGAGAATGTTGCACCGAACATGTACGACTCAACCAATGTGATCGCACTTGCAATGGATGCAGCGCACTCGATTGACCCGAAGAAATACGTGAAATTCATAACGAAGGTCACGACCCCTGGACCTGGAGTCACAACGGTTTACACATATCAGGAAGGGCTCAAACTGCTGAAAGCTGGAAAGCAGATTAAGTACTTCGGTGTAGGCAGCCCCATGACGTTTACGAAGTACCACACTGTCGCTGGTTCGTTTAGTGCAGTGAAGACTTCATTAACGGGTGCAACAACAGTGCTGAATAGGTTGTCTGCTGAGAAGTTGTCAGCACTGCTTCCGGGAAGTTGATCTTCTTCGATTTCGGTTAGCTCGATAACGGCTTGCTGTAATTATCGGAGTTGGAAATCTCACTACTGAAGATTGGAGGACAAATTATGAGTGAAGAGTCACCACAACCTCAGCTGTTCGATATACGACGTCCAGAGGTGAATCGCTCAAAAGTGATTACGCGACTTTGTAAGACCGACATGGTTCGCGGCGATATGCAGTTCTTGAAGGGAGGCGGGGAGAATGAGCTGCACGCACATCTCGCGAACGACGGTTTCTGGTTGTGTATGGAGGGCCAGTTTCGTTTCTACGGCGAGGGCGACGAGATCATCGCGACGCTTAATCCAAAGGAAGGAATACTGATCCCGAGTGGATTCTCCTATTGGTTTGAGAGTGTCGGGGACGACGTGGCGGAGATCCTTCACGTTGCCTCACTCGATCCAAATCTTCCCGATCAGCGCATCGGTGGTGCTCCCACTCCAGACGCAATTCTGATCGACTCGCATGCGGGCTAGAACCGACTGAAAATCTCAGAATTGACCTGTGGTGGCGCAGTTCTGGCCACCACAGGTCAGTGTTTGCAACCGAGGTGGCGCGCTCTCAAAGCATTACTGTCGCTTGTGAGCGAAAGCCTCATTTTGATCAGACCGGTGGTAACGCGCGAGCGTGCAAAGCCAGCAATCAGGCTTCGCACGGATCTTGTTAAGGTTCGAGCTCCTCGAGCTCCGCGAGGGTACGAACTGACAGCGACCCTTTTCTCGCAAAATCGAGCGCTTGGCGTACTTGCGCTGAATCTGAGAATCCACCAAGCACGCATGACAGGTTTTTATTTGAAAGCGCAAACCGATACGCCAATTCGGACAAGCTGGAAACCTCGAAGTGCGTAAGGTTTTTCCTAAAGCGATTCGCGCGCGTCACGTCATCGGTGTATTCCTCTCCCTTCGCCATAGGTTGTCCGATCGGCCCAGCCGTCTGATGTCGTGCCTGATCTCCAGCGAGAGCTCCGCCAGCCAGAATACGAATACCAATTGCACCGGTATCTTTGCTGCTCGCGAGATCAAGTAGTCCGTGAAAATCCTGTGACTTCCCATCTGGACTTCCTGGGATATGTGCGCTCTGATTTAAGAGGTTGTAATAGCACTGGAACGAGTCAAAAAACCCGCTTGCAGCGACTTCAAGAAGCTCTTCGGTTTGACCAAGGCCCGTAAAACCAATGGCTCCGGCGAGACCGTCATTGACGAGTTCACGCATCGCGGGTGCAATCACGTGCATGACAACGTCAGCCCGTAATTCATCAGATCCAGTGCCAACTCGTGTATGTAGCGTGCAGACATCAACCCGGTTCATTCCAAGTCGAGTAAGACTTTCCTCAATCCTTTGTCGCAATATCTTCTTCGCGTCGCTCACCTCAGCCGGTTGAATGCGTATTTTCGTTCCGACAAGAGGAGAAATGCCAAGTTCACGGATAGTGCGCCCCAGGTTTTGCTCTGAGACGCCTTCGCCGTATTGAGCGGCAGTGTCAACGTAATTGATTCCGCCATCGATCGCGGAACCAAGCGCAGCACGCTGCTCTTCGCGGGTGCCACGGACGAATAGGCCACCGGTGCTTCCACAGCCAAAGCCGATCGCCGATATGGACAGCCCCGACCTACCCAGCAATCGATACTCCAAGGCGCTCCTCAAGGCTTGAACTTCTGGCCAGCTTAAATCCGACTTTGCTTGAATTCCATGGCTCTTGAACAAGCCGCGTCGAATCTTTGGAGGCGGGTAACGAGAGATCTCACGATGGCCTCGTCAGTATCCACCATTCGCTTAGCGAGTGGGAGCGGAATTTGTGAGCGAAACTGGGATATTTCGACATGCGATAGATCCTGTCAGTGAGCGTGGATCTCATTCGAGTCTCTGATTATTTAGAAGTAGAACGTTACGATGAGAGGGCAGAGGTGGAGCTTTCTCCTGTTTGGGAGAATTAGTTGTGAAGTGTTTTCGACGAGCCGGAAGGGGTACCTCCCAGTGAAGATTGTTCTTGATAAGGAAGTGTGCGCGGGCCACGGGCAGTGTGTAGATGCAGCGCCAGAGGTCTTTGCGCTCGATGATGACGGATACGTGGTGCAGCTCATCGAAAATCCTGACGAAAGGTATCGAGCGGCAGTTGAAGATGCCGCACGGCGCTGCCCAGAGATCGTCATCAAGCTCGTTGATTGATCGTCTTCATTTGCATTGAGAGACAGCCCTCGCGAAGGCATCTTGATTTCCTTGGCAGTTGTGCCGGAAGATTTGGCCAGCCACACGAGTGGCTGAAGAGAACAGATCATTCCCGTATTGACGCTGTTCTCATGTTCAGACAGGCCGCATCGCTGCAGCACGGTCAGTGCCCTGTGTTAGACCTCTCGCGCTCGAAAGCGGCGACGATCTCGCGTTCCGCGGCCCCGCGGTCTTCCCATCGCAGCTCTTTGACGAGCTTGCCTGGCTCGAGTGCCTTGTAGACCTCGAAGAAGTGCTGGATCATGCCTCGCTGGTGGCTGGGGATGTCATTCAGGTCCTGCATGTGCTCGTAACGCGGATCTCCAGCGGGCACGCAGATCACCTTCGCGTCTGGGCCCTTTTCATCGGTCATCTGAAAGACAGCGACCGGTCGCGACATGATGAGACACCCAGGAAATGTTGGCTCTTCCAGAATGACGAGCGCGTCGAGCGGGTCGCCATCTTCACCGAGCGTGTTTTCGATGTAGCCATAGTCCGTTGGGTAGGTCGTTGAGGTGAAGAGCATGCGGTCGAGTCTGATCCGTCCGCTCTCGTGGTCGACCTCATATTTATTGCGCTGACCCCTTGGGATCTCTATCAGCACATCGAATTCCATGGTTGCTCCTTGGTGGTTTTGATTACGAAAATACGGTCTCTCGACCTGTCGGCCAAATATAGGCGCTTCGTCTACGTGAGAGCGTTGACCGAGGCTGCAGCCTTAAGAAGGAGGGTGCACACCGGATCAAGGAGAAGAGGGTGTGCGATCACGAGCGTCCCATCGAGTTCGCCGCCAAGGTCAAGGTACTCGTGCAGATACCCAGCCTCAGCGGCAATGATAAGGCCCGCCGCGATGTCCCAGGGCTGGAGCTCTGCCTCGTAGTAGGCATCGAGACGCTGGCATGCAACCGAGCAGAGATCAAGCGCTGCGGCGCCCTGACGGCGGATGTCACGAACGACCGGAAGCACGTCGATCAGGAGCTTTGCCTGCAAGAGGCGTCGCGAGGCGAGGTAGTGAAATCCGGTACCGAGGAGGGCCTCACCGAGTGGTGGAGCGTCAATTGGGGCGTGTAGAACCTGCCCATTGAGCGTCGCACCGCCACCGAGTACTGCCGAGAATATCTCGTTGCGGATCGGATCAAAGACCACACCGGCGATACCGGTGTCTCCCTCGTACGCGCCGATCGAGACTGCAAACGAACCATGGCCATAGAGAAAATTCGTCGTTCCATCGATCGGGTCGATGATCCAGTTGATTCCGCTCGAAGAGGAACGCGTCGACCCCTCCTCGCCGAGGACGCCGTCGTCGGGCCGCTCGTCGGCGAGCAGCGAGACGATGATCTGCTCGGTCTCGCGGTCAGTTGCACTTACGAGGTCGGTAGCGGAACTCTTTGCGGCAGCATCTGTTCTCAGGGCGCGTCTCGCTCCTTTTTCCTGAATGCGTTCGAGCGCGTGTCTGCCAGCGACGTGCGCAATTTTCGTCGCGATCCCAAGGAGTTCATTGCCGAGTGGATGTTGTTTGTGTTGATACGCGCTCATGGATACCAGTTACCGACCACGTTGGCCTGCGAGGTGCCGGAACGATCCGGCTGAACTCCGTGAGCCCTGGCTCTGACGTGCCAGCTGTGCAAGTCTCGCGACGAGCACCTCCATCACAAGCTCATCGGGCCAAGCGACTCTCCCACGAAGGTCAAGGTCTGCCTCAGCGAGCAGGGCGAGAG
This sequence comes from Acidimicrobiales bacterium, assembly GCA_035533675.1. Lineage (GTDB taxonomy): Bacteria > Actinomycetota > Acidimicrobiia > Acidimicrobiales > Bog-793 > CAIVND01. Next base: position 14,775 of record DATLTI010000306.1, read on the forward strand.
ACTTTGCTATGCCTTCGTGGCCAAGGCGTCGCGACTGTTGCAGCGCTTTGCCTGCAGGAAATGGACTCATTCCAGTCGCACTCGCCGCCTCGGCTGGTCCAAAGGTGTCTTCTCCATCAAGACGCAGCATTGCTCCGATGTGTCGATGGAGCGTTGCCATGATCTGGAGCGGGTGGCGCTCTTTTGCGTCGAGCATGCGAGCGAGCGTGTGGAGTGCTTTGCTGATGTCTCCCGAATCGATCGCATCGGTGAGATCCCAAGGAGCAACAGAACCCTCGCTACCAAGGAAAGGCTCGAGTTCGGCGCGCTTTATCATCGAGCCCGGCCCATAGGTCGCGCAAAGCGCTCCGAGGATTCCCTCGAGTCGGGCGATATCCTCGCCGAGGTGGCTCTTGAGGACCTCTATCGCCGCACCATCGAGTCGCACCGGAGCCTTGGCAAGATGTTCGACAAACCAGAGATCACGCGACTTGGCACCGGAG
>DATLTI010000307.1:0-1743 GCA_035533675.1 Acidimicrobiales bacterium
GATCCCGAGCGCAGGATTGTAGCTCGAAACACTTCCGACAACGGGCAATGTCACCCACGGGCGACGAACGATCGAACGAACAACTTCACTTCCCATCAAGACCGCAGCAATCTTCGCTTGATCAGAGGCTGTACTCACTGATGCAGGGCTGAGTCCACTCGCATCGCCATAATGTGTTGAAGTGAACCCTAATGCGTGAGCCATGGCATTCATTTTCACTACGAATTTCGCAACGCTCCCAGCGTCCCAGATTGCCAATAGATCCGCTATGTTGTCACCCGAGCGAACGAGAAGTGCCTCTAGAAGTTGGTACTCGGTGAGTCGTTCGCCGACAACAACGCGCACCGTGCTGTCACCCGAGTTTGCTTCATAGCTGTAGTCAGCGACATCACTAGCCGAGATCAGGATCGTAGGTCCAGATTGCCTGAGCAAGAGTGGATGGTCATGGAGTAGGACCACGGTAGTCATGATTTTTGTCAGGCTCGCGATTGGCACCGGGTGTTCGTTTGGTGTGCTCCCGATTAGCCCCACCCCGCGCACGGCAACTGCACTTTGGCCAGCTCTTGGCCATAGAAATATCGTTCTTGGCCCGGAGACGACGAGGGTCTTCTCCAAACCAGATACGACAAAGTCGCGCACAGGCAGGCGCGAGGTAGCAACCCCCGCGATTGAGGAACTCTCGATCAACATCGAGGGGAGTAAGAACGTGAGTAACGCAAGTACCGAGCGACTAGCGCGTTTTCTGGATCTCCCCCGTTGGCAAACACCTGTGACATCTGCTTTGCCGAATTGTCTGATGGCAGATCTCAAACTCCCGTTAATTACGAAGCCAGCCATCGGATCCTCAAAATTATCGTGTCGTCATCCGGGTCGCGTTCGCCAATGACATCGCCCACGATACCTGTTTTTATGACGAGGGGTCGGCTGTCGGCGGGTTCAGGGGGTGAGCACAAGGAACCTAGCGAATTTCCCTACTGGCATTGTACGACTGAGGGTTTTGTTGGGACGTCCGTTGAGACTTTGCTGAATTTCTAAAAGATTCTCGACAGAGCACTTCGAGAGGTCAGTGTTCTCTGGTAAGTAATGCCGAAGCAGTCCGTTCGTGTTTTTGTTCGAAGCCGGTTGTCAAGGGAAATGTGGATCTCGGCATGCTGAGTGACCTGGCGGTATAGGAATGTGTCCGGGAATCGTGGCGAAGGCCATTTTTGTTCGGTCATAGGATCCGGTGCGACATGTCCTCCAAAAACATGATTAATTTTGAGAGCCGGCAAGAGGCAGATAAAAGTGGACAAACTCTTCACCACTGAGAGTCCGTATCGCGCCTCTGGAGTGCCACCCAAGGTGCTCGTACACACCGATGGCGGGTGAATTTCGAGGAGTTACTAGCACCAGTTCATCGAGACCTGCCTTGCGAGCAATTTTTTCGATTTCAGCCAAAAGGGCTCCTCCGATCCCCGCTTTGCGGGCAGTAGACTTGATGAGGAGAAATGTGATCTCGCCCGATCGGTCTCCGATTGGCACCTTTTTTCGTTTGAACATGCGCATAGCTGCCTTGATATAGCGACGGCCGCGCGTGACAATCAGCAGGCGGCCGAACGTGGGGTGAATGATTGCCTGAATGACCAGGCGTCGTGTCAATGCAAGTCCAAAACGGTGAAATATGTGCGCGAAATGGACAAAAGGATCGATAGCAGCGAAAAGTATCCCCACAACGTTGTCGTCCTCGTCGACCGCGGTGAGCGC
>DATLTI010000308.1:0-3426 GCA_035533675.1 Acidimicrobiales bacterium
AGCGCGTATGGGTCAAAATCATGTTGGGCCATCGGTCTGAACTCCTTGTCGGGTCTTAAGCGGACACGTCAAGATTCATTCCGATGGTCCACCTTGTGGTGGATCCTCAGCGCTATTTACACCACGATGCGGGACGCCAACTTCGTCAATATCTGGGTGATCCTGCGAAACTAGATCGGAGTCGACAGCTCCCCACTGAAATCCGAAGAACCACAAATGGAGCGGACGACGGGATTCGAACCCGCGACCCTCACCTTGGCAAGGTGATGCTCTACCACTGAGCCACGTCCGCGTGACAGCGCTGACATCGTACCAATTTCTCGACTCCCCCACGTCATGAAAGATCGCTCGCGCGTGCAGCTTCGTACGATCAGCATGTCAGCCAGCGAGGCGCCTTTATCTAGCAATTGCGTACTCCACAAGGGATTTTTGCCAATCGAAACGAACTGCTCAGCGCCCCGTGTGGCCAAATCCATTCTCGCCGCGTTCGGTGACATTGAGTTGATCGACACCTCGAAATTGAACCTGATCAGCGGGGATCACCATAAGTTGTGCAATCCGGTCGCCGCGATGCACGACATAGGACTCCGTCGCATCCGTGTTGAGCAGCACCACCTGGATCTCTCCGCGATAGCCAGAATCAACGAGTCCTGGCGCATTGAGACAGCACACGCCGTGACGGGTCGCAAGCCCACTCCGAGACAAGACCAATCCCACATAGCCATCTGGTAGTGCGATAGCTATTCCTGTCGGGATAAGCGCACGGCCACCACCAGATGCCAACACCACGTCGGTGCGTGCAACTAAATCGACGGCCGCGTCTCCTGGCCGCGCGTAGGAAGGCATCGGCCCAAGATCTTCATCGAGAATCACTATGGGTATCTCAAGCACATCCGTACGGTAGCGGAATACACGAGCCGTGCCACCTGATTAGCATCACTACATGCTCGCCTGGATGGACCTTGAGATGACCGGACTCGATCCGAAGAGACATGTCATCGTGGAAATTGCGACACTGATTACCGATGACAATCTCGAGATCATCGCCGAAGGGCCGGATCTCGTCATCCACGCAGGCGACGAAGAGCTCGCGGAGATGGATGATTTCGTCACCAACATGCACACCGCTTCGGGGCTGTTGCAACAGATCAAGGACTCGACGCTGACCATTGAAGAGGCTGGCAGGTTAACTCTTGAATTTCTTACGACCCATATCCCAGAGGCACGACGTGTGCCACTGTGTGGAAATTCAATCGCGATGGATCGCAGATTTCTCGATCACTACCTCCCGGAGATCGAGAACTTCCTGCATTATCGCTCAGTCGATGTCACGACGCTCAAAGAGCTCTGCAAGCGCTGGCATCCCTCGATCTACGGAAAAGCACCACAGAAGGCGGGAAATCACCGCGCCCTCGAAGACATCAAGGAGAGCGTTGCCGAACTCGCCTACTACCGCGAGAACTTCCTCTTGCTGCCGACAAAACGGACCGTCAGCGACGCACCCTGACAACGGTCCTTCCGCGAATCTCACCGCGGAGAATCGACGGTGCAACATCGATCACTTCCTCTAAGTCGATGACTGAGCCAATTGCAACAAGATCCTCGTTGCCGATGATCTCCGCGATCTTTTGCCATGCAGTCTCGCGATCACCTGCGTAGGGCCGAACCGAGTTGATCCCCACAAGCGTTATGCCTCGCAGAATGAACGGATGCACGGTGAGCTCAAGTTCTGTTCCACCGGCGAGCCCACAGGCTGCAACGGTGCCTCCCGGCCTGGTTGTTCGCAGAATATTTGCAAGCGTTACTCCCCCGACACTGTCGATCGCTGCTCCAAATCGGATCTTTGCGAGCGCCCCTCTCCCAACGTCTGCGAGCTCGTTTCGATCGATCACCTCATTCGCACCAAGCGAGGTCAGAAACTCACGCTCTTGGACTCGGCCCGTTGAGGCGATGACGCGATAGCCGAGCCTTGCACCAAGCAACACCGCCAGCGAACCAACGCCGCCGCTCGCGCCCGTGACCAACAGCGAAAGCTCTCCAAGGTCATCTACACCAGAGCGATTCCGTTCGAGGGCCATCAACGAGAGCATCGCGGTGACCCCGGCAGTTCCGATTGCTGCCGCAGTCTCAGTTGAGAGCGATGTCGGGATCACCACGCACCAGTCACCAGGGACCCTCGCATAGGTGCTGTAACCACCCGGGTGATCCTCGCCGAGCCCGCAGCCAGTCACCGCGACGACATCACCGACGCTCACGCGCTCATGTGCGCTTTGGAGCACCCGTCCCGTGAGATCGACTCCGCCGATCATAGGAAAGCGCCGCACGACCGGCGCGCTTGCAGTGAGTGCAAGTCCGTCTTTGTAGTTCAGACTTGAAAAATCAACCTCGACAAGCACATCTCCCTCACCGAGATCTTCAGGAGTGGCATCGGCGAGCACGGCTGGACTTGCGTCTGGTTCGGCGACGAATACGGCGCGAAAACTTGCCGGAATCACGGACATGTCGAGCGAACTTGCCATCTAGATCTTCGACACCTTTGACAACAGCTCTGAGCCGATCTGCGCGATCTGTTCGAGGTCTTCAAGGTCAAGCAGCTGGAGATAGACGTGGCTCGCGCCCGCACGCGCATAGTCCACGAGTCGCTCGGCGATCTCCTCCGGCGTACCGGCAAGACCGTTTTCGCGGACCTCTTCAAATTCTCGACCGATTCGCTTCGCTCGCGCCTCACATTCAGCGTGATCTGATCCAATCAGCGTTGTCAGCGCAATCGAGCGCACGATCTCGCGCGGGTTGCGCCCTCGCTCCTCACATGCCTGATCGAGTGCGCCAAATGATCCAGCCGCGAACTCAGCACTGACAAAGGGAACATTGAACTCATCGGCAAAGCGGGCCGCGAGTGCCGGTGTGCGTCTTGGCCCTTTCCCGCCAACGATGATCGGCAACTTTGCCTGTGCGGGTTTGGGGAGCGCTGGACAGTCCTCGAACTCGTAGTAGTTGCCCTTGAACTGATAGAGCGCTCCGCGAGGCGTTGCCCATATGCCAGAGATGATCTCAAGCTGTTCTTCAGGGCGCGAGAGACGTTCGGTAAACGATGAGCGAAAGGGAATCCCGTAGGCGCGGTGTTCTTCTTCATACCATCCCCCACCGAGTCCGAGCTCGATTCTTCCGTTGCTCATCGCGTCGACTTGGGCAGCGCTAATCGCGAGCGCTCCCGGATAGCGAAACGTTGCAGCGGTCATCAGTGTACCGAGTCGGATCCGAGAGGTCTCGCGCGCGATCGCTCCAAGCGTGACCCACGCGTCGGTCGGTCCAATCCCTGCCCGCGCGCTTGTACCCATGGAGAGATAGTGATCAGAACGAAAGAAACCATCGAGACCGGCTGTTTCGGTGGCGACTGCAAATCTCGCCTGTTCTTCATAGGTTGCA
>DATLTI010000309.1:0-8991 GCA_035533675.1 Acidimicrobiales bacterium
GGGACTTGAAGACCTCTATCGAGAGATCATCCTCGATCACTACCGTTCACCGCGCAATCGCGGTGAACTTCCAACGCCTCCCGCAGTGCGCGTCGAAGGCTTCAACCCCCTCTGCGGTGACGAGATCGTGCTCTATCTCGAAGTCGAGGGTGGGTCGGTCAAAGACGTAAAAATCAGTGGGCAGGGTTGCTCGATCAGCCAGTCAAGCGCATCGATGATGACTGCCGCGATCAAGGGCAAAGATATCAGCGAGGTCCGTACCCTCATCCGCTCGTTTAAATCGATGATGACAATCCATGAGGCACAGCTTGGTCCAGAAGCCACCAAAGATGAGCCGATGGTAGTCGTGGATCCTGATTCGTTTGGCGAACTCGCTGCTCTTCAGGGGGTCGTCAAATTCCCGGTGCGCATCAAATGTGCAACCCTTTCATGGAACACGCTCATTCAGGCGCTTGACGAGCTCGAGTCATCCACAACAGGCACCGACTCCTGAGCACTTAGACAGCGCACGCGATCAAGCTCGGTCGCGAGCTGTCAGCTCTGGCGCAGGATGAGCCCGTCGATATCGGGTCGTAACAGGAGCACGCGTCCAGGGAGCGAACTCTCGTTGAGCGCATCGTGAGCTGCCTCGACGACCCAACCAGCAGCCTCTTCAGAGGTACATATCCCAAGAAGGCTCGGTCCCGCGCCCGACCAGCAAGAAACAACGGCACCGGCCTCTCGAAGCCGCTTAAGCAGTTTCGGTGCCTCGGGAAAGAGCACCGAACGCGCGTCTTGATGAAGACGGTCTGTTCCCGCACCTGGAACAAGTGCGAGACGATCTCCAAGCCCAGCAATCAACAGTCCCATCCGACCGAGGTTCGAGACGGCGTCTTTGAATGGCACAGACTCTGGAAGCAGTGACCGTGCCGTCTTGGTCGCGAGCTCGCGATCGGGAACGATGACAACAAAGGCAAGCTCGCTGTCGAGTGGAAGTCGACGCGCAACCGGCCTCCCGTCGACAAAGGTGGCAGCGACGAGTCCTCCAAGCACGGAGGCAGCCGCGTTCTCTGCATGCCCGTCACTTGTGGCTGCGACACTCAGCGGATCGTCTGCTCCAGCCGCCGCAGCGGTCGCGGCGACAAGCGCAGCTGACGAGCCGAGTCCGCGCCCGAGGGGAATTTCGGAGTTGACGTGGATCGCAAGACGGTCATGGCCCCTGATCGCGGAGGCGACCTTGACCGCGAGATGCGAAGCCTCTCGCGCGAGCTCTGATCCTTCACCTTCAGTCGTAAGCGTCAGTTGATCCGCGTCCTCGACGCTCACCTCGATATAGAGGCCAAGAGCTAGTCCGAGGACATCAAATCCAGGTCCGATATTCGACGTAGAGGCAGGGACACGGGCTCTCATGATGTAGTTGTGCCCGAAACTGTGCTTGCCAATGGAGCACTCGTCAGAGCCACGCTACCGAGGGTACCAGTCGGCGTGGAATACACCAGCCGCGCGACCACCCCTTGACTGCTCGACGATGCAAGCGGATTGACAAGCACCTTCGAGCTGAGATGAACACCGCGCCAGACGACGAAGGTTGGGGGTCTTCTGAGGAAATGCAAGGGAGTCGGTGTCGTAGAGCCAGGGAGATCGATGTTGGTCAGGACTGAATTCTTGCGGAGTGGCGAGACGGTGACGAGGTCAGGTTGGGCTTGCGCGAGCAGCTGCTCGTCGACGCGTGCTGCGCCATAGAGGCCATCAAGGCTACCTGTGGAAACGGCGATCATCATCACCTGATGATGGCCAACTGTTCGCATCGCCGCCACCGCAAGACAACCCATTGCGGCGTGGGTAAATCCAGATTTAACGCCGATGATTCCATCAACTCCAAGTGCAGGATTGAAATTCGGAATCGTGCCTGCGACGGGAAAGGTGATGCTCTTCTGGGTGACGATCAGGCGGGCAACGGGATTTCTCATCAGCTCTCCGGCAACGAGAATCTGTTCGCTTGGAGTTGATCGAGAGCGCGCACTTACCCCACTCGGGTCCGCATAGATTGTGTGTGAGAGTTTGAGTGCGCGGGCATCGCGGTTCATCTTGTGGACAAATGCGGCAACGCTGTGCGCGTCCCACGCAGCCAGAATGTCAGCAATATTGTCTCCTGAGGACATCAGCAGTGCTTCGAGAAGCTGGAATTCACTCAGTCGCTCTCTTGCGCGAACAGGTACCACTGAGTCGCCGCTTTGTGAATCGATTACCCAAGCCTTCGCGTCCGCGGCCGTCAGGACAACCGATGGTCCTGAATCACCGAGAAGAAGCGGGTGGTCTTTCAGGATGAGAATTGCCGTCATCATCTTGGTCATTGAAGCGATCGGCACGGTCCTTTCCCGCGGTGAGTGTGCAATCACTCCCGCTCCTTGAATACCGACCGCAGCTTCGCCGTTATCGGGCCAGGTGAAGGGCGCGAGATGTCCGTGCACTACTGAAGATGGTCCTGCGAACTGGTTCCAGGAGACGACCGCCACATGACGTATCGTCGCGCGCCCTGACGAGGCCGTAATCGCCCCGACAATGCTCCACATGCCAAAGATCAATACGCCAAGCATCAGAAATGCAATCAGGCGGTGACGTCGGACCTGTACGCGACGCCTCTTGCGCGCCCGAGCGCGGCGCACTCTTGCCGCTCTCTCAAGAAGCTCTCTCTCTCGCCTGGTCTCTCCGTCGAACAGCTCGACACTGGGTTCGCCCGAGCAGGCATCCCCATCGTCGACCTCGTTTTGGCGATTACGCTCAAATGAACTCATGATTCGACCGCTACTCTGCCTCGTCGAGTTCTTCTGGAGTCATGAGCACCGAACGAGCCTTTGATCCTTGCGAGGGACCGACAATTCCCCGACGCTCAAGAAGATCCATCAGACGCCCGGCGCGCGAGAAACCAACACGGAGCTTGCGCTGAAGCATCGATGTTGAGCCAAGTTGGGAGCGCACAACAAGTTCTTTCGCCTGTTCGTAGAGCTCGTCGTCATCGTCATCGACCCCGCGTACACCACCGGCAAAACCGGTCCCCTCCACACTGACGACGCCATCGATATAGTCCGCCTCACCTTGACGCTTCCAGTGAGCGACAATCGCGCGCACCTCGTCCTCTGACACCCACGGAGCCTGCAGGCGCCGGGGAATACTCGAAGAGGCAGTGAGTAAAAGCAGATCTCCACGACCGACAAGACGCTCCGCACCACCTTGGTCGAGGATGACCCGGGAGTCCGCGAGAGATGAGACTGAAAAGGCAAGCCGCGAGGGGACATTTGCCTTGATTACACCTGTGATGACATCGACCGAGGGTCGCTGGGTTGCAATTACGAGATGAATGCCGACCGCTCGTGCCATCTGCGCGATACGACAGATCGAATCTTCCACATCGCGCGCGGCGACCATCATCAGGTCATTCAGCTCATCAACCACAATCAGAATGAATTCCATGCGCGCCCGCATTGGCTGATCGTTCGCGATTCTGATCGGTGGCCGATTCTCTAGAGTCATGAGTGCTTCGTCATCACCCTCGTAGATTTCGACGTCGGAGGGTTCCCCATCATCGCCATAGGGAGACGGCGAAAAGTCTCCTCGATCAAAGGCCGCGTTATATCCGGTGATGTCACGCACGCCGACCTCCGCGAGGATGTCATAACGCCGTTCCATCTCCTTGACCGCCCATTGCAGCGCATTTGCGGCTCGCTTTGGATTGACGACGACCGGCGTGATGAGATGTGGCAGACCGTTGTACTGACCAAGCTCTACACGCTTTGGGTCGATCAACATCAGGCGTACCTGGTCGGGACGAGACCGCATCAAGATCGAAGTGATGATCGAGTTTATGCACGATGACTTTCCGGCTCCCGTCGCACCCGCAATCAGAAGGTGCGGCATTTCCGCGAGGTTGACCATGACCGCCCGGCCCGCGATATCGCGGCCAAGGGCTACTTCGAGTGGGTGCTGAGCACGCCGAGCCTCTTCGGAAAAGAGCACGTCCCCGAGCGAGACCAGCTGACGGTCAACGTTCGGAACCTCTACGCCGATTGCCTGACGACCAGGAATTGGCGCGAGAATGCGCACGTCAGGTGAGGCCATCGAATAGGCAATGTCCTTTGCCAGACTCGTCACCCGGGCTACCTTCACGCCCTCGCCGAGTTCTAGTTCAAAGCGGGTCACCGTCGGACCGACCGTAAAACCGACGAGATGAGTCTCCACTCCATGCGCGAGCAGCGCGCGCTCAAGGATGATCCCGCGCTCTTCGACCTCTTTGCGATCAAGGCCCTGTTGCTTGGTGCGGCTCAGCAGCTTTTGCGCCGGAAGACGCCAGTTCCGCTGCCGTGCAACAAGTGAGAGCTGCTCGCCAGCACCAGATGCGACCGTTTGATCGAGCGACGGAGCGTGCACGACATGCTCGGAGAACTGTTCAACATCAAACTCGCTGAGATCTTCTGCGGAGACTTCGGCAAATCCCGCGGCGAGATCATCGATATCGACGTTTCCATCTACGCGCAACTCTCTGGTCTTGAACTCCTCTTCTTCATCGGCGACCGACAGTACGTCATCGTCCTCGTCGAACAGGTCATCCTCATCCTCCTCGGCGTGTTGGTCGTCATCAACGGCACCGCGCTCGCGCATCGACTGGATGCCGAGATGGAGATGTGACCTTGCCGAACTCACCAGAAGCTGCGTCGTTCCAACAACCGAGACCCCAACGAGTCCACAGATCGCAATCGCGGCGATGATCGCAAATACAATCGCCGCGCCGATCGTGCCAACGAGTGCGTGAACACCGCCTCCGATCGCCGCGCCCACGACGCCACCGGCACCCCCGAGCACGCGGAGCGTGGCATGGATCGACGGGTTTCCTCCCCCGAGTTGGGCGATACCGCTTGAAGTCACATCGATGCACACAAATGCAACCAGCATGCCGAGCGGACCGCGGCGCGCGCGCCCAAATATCAGCGTGAGGCCACTGACGACAAGCGCAACCGGGATGACATCCTGACCCCAGCCAAACCCATCCGCTCCAATACGGCGGACTCCATGGCCGACGAGGCCGAGCACAGAGGCATAGATTCCAAGCCCACTCAAAATTCCAAGAACGAGGGCAACCCAACCCCATACTTCATCGGGTTGTTCGGCCATGAAGACCCCTGTGCGCCGAAGACCGCTTGCCGCTGCACTCTGCGCGGCACCCTTTTTGGCCCGTGCACGTGACTTGGTCGGCGACGAGGCAGCGGGTTTACGCCTCTTTGTGGGCTGAGACCGCGAGTTGCGTGACTGGCCGCTACGGGAAACGGCACGTTTTCCTGGGGCCTCACGCTTTGAGGCTGGTCTTCCATTGGCCACAGTGCAACAACGCTAACACCCAAGGTCCCAAAATTTAGGCTCTGAAGACGAATTCCGGCCCATCGAGGGGGCTGCTCAGGCTTCTAGCAGCACCGGCACAATCATCGGACGCCGCTTGGTGCGATCGGCGACAAGTCGACCGAGCGCACGCCGCGTGACTCGACGGATATTTTCAATATCAACGTTCCCGCCATCTTGTGCCTGCTTGATTGCACTAATCACTGCGAGACGCGCATCATCGAGGAGTTCTTCTGCTTCAGGGGCATGCACCCAACCGCGGGTAATGATTTCAGGACCGGTGATGATCTCGCCTGAATGCACATCGATCGCAAGTACAACAACGATGACACCCTCTTCGGCAAGAACTTTCCGGTCGCGCAAGACGCCGTCGGAAATGTCTCCGACAACGCCGTCGACATAAAGATATCCAGCAGGAACACTCTCGCCAAAATCAATTCCTTCATCGTTCAGGACAACGGAATCCCCGTCTTCGCAGAGCAACACCGAATCAGGATTCACGCCCATCTCGATCGCGAGTCGTGAGTGGCGAAGCAGGTGTCGATATTCGCCGTGTACCGGAATAAAACTCTTTGGATGCGCGATGGCCAACAGCGTCGAAAGCTCGCCCTGTTTTGCATGACCACTCTCATGCACGTGCGCGATCCCCGAGTGGATGACCTCTGCTCCGCGGCGCGCGAGTCCATCCATCACCTTCGCTACCGCCCATTCATTGCCGGGGATCGCATGGCTTGAGAGCACGACAACATCGCCATCTCGAACTGATAGGTAGCGATTCTCGCCCGCCGCGAGAAGTGCGAGTGCAGACATTGGCTCGCCTTGAGAGCCGGTCGAAAGTACGAGTACCTGGCCCGGGAGCAGGTCATCGATCTTTCCGATATCGATCAACGATGCCTCAGGAATGCTGAGTAGTCCGAGCTCACGCGCAATTGCAACGTTGCGCAGCATCGAACGACCAACGAGCGCTATGCGTCGTCCCTGGGCGACCGCTGCATCCGCGAGCTGTTGCACACGGTGAATATGGCTTGCAAAACAGGCAACAATGATGCGTCGGGTACGGTGTTCAGCAAAGATCGAACGAAGCGTCACTCCAACAGTTCGCTCGCTTGCCGTGTATCCCGGTGACTCGACATTTGTTGAATCAGAGAGAAGCAGACGAATTCCCTCCGAGTCCGCAAGTGCTCCAATCCTCGCGAGGTCGGTGCGTCGGTTGTCGACTGGCGTCATGTCAAGCTTGAAGTCTCCGGAGTGCAAGATGACACCCTGGGGCGTGTGATAGGCCGTCGCGAATCCATTCGGCACCGAGTGCGTGACCGGAATGAATTCGACGTCAAACGCACCAATCTGCCTGCGCTCGCCATCTTCTACTGCAATGAACTGCGTGCGATTCGCGAGACCTGCCTCTTCGATGCGACCACGCGCCATCTGCAGGCTGAGACGCGATCCATAGATCGGTGCAGATAATTCGCGGAGCAAAAAGGCTAGGCCTCCCATGTGGTCCTCATGACCATGGCTGATAACAATCCCATCGATTGAATCTGCATTTTCTGTAAGAAAGTGGAAATCGGGAAGGACAAGGTCAATACCGGGCATTTCGGGATCGGGAAACATGATCCCGCAGTCAAGGACAAGCATCCGTGAAGAATGTTCGATGACCAGACAGTTCCGGCCGATTTCGCCGAGCCCTCCGAGGAAGGTGACGCGTACGTCGTTAGGCACGAGAGGTTCGACTCTTGCGCCATAGCTCAAGATCGCTGAGCACTACCCTTGCACGATCGATGAGACCCTCTGGCGGCTCTCCGAGCGGCAGACGACATGGTCCACCAGGAAGACCAAGAACTTTCAACATCTCTTTTGTCGGTACCGGATTTGGTCCATCATCACCTGATTCAAAAGAGAAAGAATCAACGAGCGCTCTGTTGATCTCAAGAGCCTCATCGATCTTGCCATCGAGGAAGAGATCGATCATCATCTTGAGTTCCTTGCCACACCAGTGACTCGCAACTCCAATCAAACCGACTGCACCGATCGACAGTAACGGAAGCGTCAGACCATCATCGCCGCAATAGCACTCGAAGTACGAGGGTACGAGCGAGAGCAGGCGAGCTGTCGTGGCGGGCTCACCCGAGGCGTCTTTGAGACCAACGATGTTCGGCTCGCTCTTGATGAGGCGGAGCACAGTATCGGCGGCAATCTTTCGCCCCGATCGGATCGGAATGTCATAGAGGATTACGGGCAGCGACGTTGACCGAGCGACCTCGCGAAAGTGTGCCTCGATCCCCGACTGTGCGGGACGGTTGTAATAGGGGGTCACCGCAAGGATTCCAGCAACACCGGCGGACTCTGCTCGCTTGGTGAGTTCGACCGAATGAATCGTGTCATTCGAGGTAGATCCAGCGACGACCGGCACCGAAACGGAAGACACGACGGTCTCCCAGAGTTCGACACGCTCGTCATCAGTCAGCACCGAGTTCTCACCGGTCGATCCACAGACGACGATACCGTCATTGCCGTTCTCAACGAGATAGCGCGCGAGCACCGCTGCACCAGGGAGATCGAGCTCACCCTCTGTAGTAAACGGGGTCGCCATTGCCGTCAGCACGCGACCGAAATGGGCCGATCGAGAAGAAGAGGTCACAAGAAAACGCTAGCAGTCATCGTCGCTCACGCTCCGAGGAGTCGATCGAGTCCGATAGTCAGCCCGGGCGTGGAGGCGATCTTTTTGATCGCAAGCAGGACTCCTGGCATGAACGAGGTGCGGTCGTAGGAGTCCTGGCGGATCGTCAGACTCTGTCCGAGTGCACCAAAGATGATCTCCTGATGGGCAACAAGTCCTCTGAGGCGGACCGAGTGCACGTGGACATTTGCCTCAGCTCGAGCTCCGCGTGCTCCGGGAAGAACCTCGCGCTCGGTGGGATCAGCCCCAAAATCTCCGGCTCCACTCATGCGACGGACCTCTGCGATTCGTCGTGCGCTCTCAAGCGCAGTGCCCGATGGCGCGTCGCGCTTTTTGTCATGATGAAGCTCCACAATCTCCGCGCTGTCAAAATATGGCGCGGCAATCTCCGCGAGGCGCGTCATCAATACCGCCGAAATTGCAAAATTCGGACAGATGATTGCGTTCGGACGATCCGCCGGCTCAAACTCGGATACAAAATCCGACGTCTCGATGCCCGTCGTGCCACACACCACATGGATTCCATTTGCAGCACCAAAGCGCAGTGTCTTGACCGCGGCTTCTGCAACCGTAAAATCCACTAGTACGTCCGCATGCGCGCGCGTCGACGCCTCGAGCTCACCCGAGATAACCGGTGCGCTGTCCGGAAATTCACCGAAAGAAGACAGCGATCGACCGTCTGCGGAGATATCGATTGCTGCAACGAGTTCAAGTTCCTTGGTATCTAAGACTGCGCGGCACACCGTCGCGCCCATGCGACCAGCGGCACCCACGACTGCAACTCGAATTGTCATTGTCTACGCATCCTAAGGGTGAACATTGATTGTGTCATGTTGAATCTCACGTCGAACATCAGATCTGTGCCAGTTGACTGCTCTCCTCCCTAAAGGAAGGAGATTCTGGGACTCAGGCTGCCAGGGTTCCCGCAGGAACTCTGGGCTTACTGC
>DATLTI010000310.1:0-10210 GCA_035533675.1 Acidimicrobiales bacterium
ACGGGTCGGGTTCCGAGTCCGTCGGCGGGCATGGGCAGCACGAGGAACTCGTGGTTGAGCTGGCCATAGTTGGTGACGACGAAGGTCACCTGACCAGCCGAGCTGCCCGACGGACTCGGGATGATCCGCAGCATCGTCGGGGATTGACCCATCATTGCACCACCGTCGTAGAGACCGACCTGAACGACCTGAGTCGCCTCGTGCGATGGCTGGCACGAGGTCAGAGCTGCCGGGCCATGCCGATCAAAACCGCCAACCAGCCCGGCGACGAGAGCTACGGACGCAGCCGCAAGCATGACAATGGCAAACAACAGGATTCCGTGAGCGCGACTATGCGTGCTCATTAACGTTCTCTAAGTGTCGAGAGCGATTTCCGAAACTCCTCCTCGTTGATCTCGCCTCGCGAAAAACGCTCGCGGAGGATCGCTTCGGGGTCCGACATCGGCCCAGTGCTCTTGTCATGGCTATGTCCCAGATATCGCACGAGAGCGACGACGCCAAACACGACGATCGCCCAGAAGATCACCATGGCGATGGCCATGATGACCCACATTCCAGCTCCCCATCCTTGGTAACCCCATCCATACATCATTCGCAACTCCTCCATCCGGCTGTGTCCAGTCTGTGACGGGGCTTTCGAATCACGCCAGAGGCGAAAGTCCCTGGGACTGCCCCCGTCGCAAGACTAGATGACGCGTGCAAAATCAGATTTCGGTGGAGTCTCTCTTTTGGAGTCCACGGGAGCAACTGACTTTCGTTCGAAGTGATGCTGGCGAAGTCGGTTGGCATTGGTGACCACCGATAGCGACGAGAGCGCAGGGAACTTTAAAAAGTTCATTTCAGCCTCCATGCGGTGTCCACTTTTTCTGGGCAGCCTCAACTTGGGTTCAGGGGGTCATTCGGAGCAGCCCGACTCAACGGCCACGCCTGCGCCTGCACGTGGGTGGAACCTGTTTCTTCGCTCCACCCGACGTCGTATAGCCGAGCCGAATCGGGTAGCGGAAAGCCAAGAACCCGCTCAATCTCCGTAACGGACATGTCGAGCAGCTCGTCCAGGGCGAGATTCAGGTGCTGGCTCGACCCGTGGAGTCACCCCCGGTTTTGCAGCCACCCTGTCGTACACTCTTTATGTGGATGAATTCTGGATCGCAGCTGGCTCTATTGCCACGGCCATCATGGCTTCCGGCACCCTGTACCTGGCATTTAAGACTCGCAAGCTAGCCGACGCCACGATTGAAATGGCCAGCGAGACCAAAAAAGTTGCCGAGGCGTCAAAGCACGAGGCCGATGCGACGTTGGCTCTCGCCTTAGAGGCCCAACGTGACCGCGAACTCGCTTGGCGTTCGATCGTCCGTGTCGTCGATAGAAATTTCGGCACGATCAGCAATCCAGAGCTGCGACTAGAAAACCTTGGAAGTGGACCTGCTCTCGATGTTGTTTGGCTCCGTCTCGATAACCCACGATGGACGTTCGTCGATGACGTTGATCTCAAAGCAGGCAGCGAAATCCAAGTCCCAATCAACAGCGATCGAGATACTGCCGGCGGGTTCCCAATTGGGATCATCGATCCAATAGAAGATGGAAAAGGTAGGAAACGACCCCACGAGGCAATTCTTTGTGAAGATCTACTCGGGACTAGATGGCGCTTTTTGCCAGGCTGGCCACCTGAGCGCTATCGCCTAGGCGATCCCAACCCTCCTCGGTGGGCGATGTCGCCTTTCGCGTGGCGTCGATCTGGCATCACTGAACAAGAGCCAGTGGACCCTTCGTGAGGTTCGATAACGGAACTGTTCCTGATTGGGTAGGTGCAGTAGGCACGGTCGCAGCGTTTGGATTTGCAGCGATTATCTATTGGATAGACAAAATCATAAGTCGTGACACTGAAAAGAAATCTCAAGCCAAGCTATTTGATGCCTGGATATCGGGTGCGAGTTTTGAACCACATCAACCTGAGGGATACGCCGCATACGATCCCCTGCCCGTACTACTAAAGGTCATTGTCTCGCTGTCGAACGCGAGTGTTCAAAGCGTACGCAGCGTGGGTGCCTCAGTGCACTTTGGACAGACTGAGTTGTCGCCGTTTCACTAGTTGGGTGTGATCCCGCCGACTAGCCCGGGAGATTTCCAAAAGAGAGTCCTGTGGCTCTGTCCGACCGAACATATGGATATTGAAATGAAGAATCCACAGTTTCTTGTGGGCGGACTACGTCTCGACATCTCCTTCATCGACTCAAGCGGCATCTGGTGGGACCGCAAGGCAGGAGGCACACTCACTGCACGGTCAAAAGCAACAGACAAGGCCCTTCGAAAGAAACAAGCGGCCCAAGTCAATGCGATCGAGCCGACACAGGCTGAGGCCGGCGAGATTGATTCGCCAGTAAGTAGCAGCGAGGGCTAAGCCTCGATCCACCGCGCGGATAGCAATCTGACCACCGAACCATCCGCGGAAAAGGTGCCCCGATCAGGGAAAATGGGAGTGTCCAAACAACCCAGTTCCCCGATCAGAAAGGCACCTTTTCGATGCCATCTTCACACAGTCCATCGCGCTTGTCTGTGATGTTCGATGATCACCACGCAGTTGCTGACGCAGGTCTCGCCTTGATTGGAGTGCTGAGTGAAAAACTCGACCTCGAGGGCCTGACGCAAGAGTTCGTCTCCATCCGCCCCTTTCCTGGTCGTCGGGTGGCGACGCTCGTGCACGCAATGGTCGCCGGAGCAAACTGTATCGACGACGCGGATGTTTTGCGCTCGGGTGCAACATCTGCCGTGCTCGCCCACCAGGTGATGTCGCCATCGACGATTGGAACGTTCCTCCGACGCTTCAGCTTTGGCAACGTCCGTCAGCTCGAGAAGGTCGCCGAGGTGATGCTCACCCGTGCGTGGTCTCTTGGTGCGGGGCCAGGCGACCAGGCCATGACGATCGACATGGACTCGACGATCTGTCCCGTGCATGGGGACAACAAGCAGGGCGCGGCCTTTGGTTACACAAAGGTGCTTGGTTATCACCCGCTTCTCGCGACAAGAGCAGACACTGGAGAGGTGTTGCACCTTCGCTTTCGCAAGGGCTCTGCCGGCTCGGGCAGAGGAGCAGAGCACTTTGTCCGGGAGCTCGTTGGGCGAGTCCGTCGTGCAGGGTCGACGGGACCGCTCACGCTTCGTGCCGATTCTGGGTTCTACTCCCGCCACGTCGTCAAAGCCTGCCGGGAGCACAAGGTCCGTTATTCGATCACCGCTCCGCAAAATGTCGCAGTGAAAAGGGCAATAGACGCGATCATCGAAGACGCATGGATCCCGATCGACTACACCGAGGGTGGCGAGGCGTGGGTGGGTGAGACCACCTATGGCGACGGGCACCGCCTCATCGTGCGCCGCACGAAGCTCGCGGCTCCCCAACCTGCGCTCTTTCCGATCTTTCGTTATCACGCGTTTGTTACTGACCGAGAAGCTGACGCGGTCACCCTCGATGCGGACCATCGGCGCCATGCCGTTGTCGAACTCGCGATCAGGGATCTGAAGGAGGGATCGGGACTCAGTCACTGTCCATCGGGGAACTTTTCGGCGAACGGCGCCTGGGCGGTGAGCGCGACCATTGCTCACAACCTTGTGCGCTGGACTGCCTCGCTTGGCCTTGGGCTCACTGGACTAATCGTCGCAAAGACAATCAGACGACGGTTCGTCAGCCTGCCCGGCCGGATCACTCACCGCGCACGTCAACGCCAACTTCATCTGCCGATGAACTGGCCATGGGCAAATCAATGGGTGAGGTGCTTTGCAACGCTCTGCGCGTTAAAGACCTGACCGTCCCACGTTTGAGATTGTCTGTGGCATGCCCGACGATCTCCATCTTGAACACCATCGACAACATGTAGCACGATCACGCCCTCGTATCGGCTGGGTGACGTCAGAGATCGCCATCATCGCCAGCTACCGACAACTCAGGATGCAAGAGTCGTCTCACCGGAGCCACGCGGTGGATTCAGGTTTAGTGCCAACATGTATCCATGGCCCAGAGTTCAGACCCACGTACCGAGGCGGTGTCTGCTCCTGTTCCCAGTCGGCTATGGCGCCTGACGTGTTTTGCGCTATTTCCATTTTTGATCTCACTTGCAGGGGCTGCGGTTATTACTGCCTATCACGTGACTCGAAATGTTCCAGCCTTTAATTATCCTACTAACTCAAACGAACACTCTTCGCTCTCGCAGTTCATGAACCTCTCGCCCGTAGTCGAAAAGACCGCTCCAGGATTCACGCTTACCGACCAGCGTGGTAGAAGTGTCTCGCTGGCTGACTTTCGGGGAAAAGCTGTTCTTCTTGCTTTCTTCGATTCACGCTGTACTGAAGTATGTCCGGTAATCGCGACTGAACTGATCGCGGCCGAACATGATCTCGGCGCGAGAGCGAGCGGTGTCGCATTTGTGGCCGTAAACGTGAACCCTCTAGCTGAGTCTGTAGCAGACGTCCAACATTTCAGTCAAATACATGGTCTTAGTGCGCTACCAAATTGGTATTTCTTGACGGGAACGACAAAAGCGCTGTCGTCTGTCTGGAATGCATATGGCATCTTCGTCGGATTGCCGCGTCATGCAAAACAGACAGTTCATGCGGACTACATGTATTTTGTGAATCCCCTAGGCAAGGAACGGTTCCTCGCAGAACCGGACGTCTACCAACGCCCGAACGGAACGGGATACCTCCCCAAGAACGCCGTGGACCGTTGGGGAAATGGCATCGCGCTATATCTCAACCAGGCGGCGTCGGGATAGCGGAACATACCTCCTCGGGGTACCTGTAGGCTTGGACTCCGTGGCTTCAAACGCGCTGCTCCCGCTTTTTGCGATCATTGCTGGAATAGTCTCCATCACCTCTCCGTGCGCGCTTCCGCTTATTCCGAGCTATCTCTCCTATGTCTCTGGACTTCCAGTGTCGGAGCTGTCGGAGCGACGGGCGCGAATCTTGGTCTTGCGTTCGACAACCGTATTTATCGCCGGTTTCACTGTTGTCTTCACGGCGCTTGGCGCTACCTCTACGCTCTTTGGCTCGCTCCTCATACGCCACCTCCCGCTCATACTTCGAATTGCCGGCGTGATTATTGTCATTTTTGGCTTGGCGATGACGGGGCTTGTGCGTTTTCCATTCCTCGCTCGGGAACGCCGGATTGACCTCTCGCGGATGAAAAAGGGACCCCGCGGGGCCTTTCCACTGGGAATGGCCTTTGCCTTCGGATGGACGCCATGCCTGGGACCAGTGCTTGCCTCCATACTCGCGGTCGCGAGCGCAAGCAACACCGTTGCCTGGGGGGCTGTGCTCTTGGCGCTATATTCGCTTGGCCTTGGTATCCCGTTTTTGTTGTTGGCTTTTGGAGTCTCAAAGGCACGTCGCTCTCTCGTCTGGCTTCAACGCCGAGGAAGGGCGATCGAGATTGGGGGAGGTCTGCTCCTCATGGGGGTAGGAGTGCTCTTTATCTCGGGGATCTGGAAGGGGCTCTTTATCCCGCTTCAGGTGCGCTTTGCGCGTCTCGGGTGGCCCCCGATATGACAAATGACGAGGTGCCGACGAACAGTGGTGCTGGCCGCGAAGCGGCTGGTTCGATGCAAATTGAGCGGGCCGCCCGCCCGGGTCTGCGGTGGTGGCTGCTCGCGTGCGCCTCGGTCATTTTCGGCACCACGTTGGGCGTCTTCATTGCCAGAGAAACTCACCCGAGTCCGTTGACCCCGACTTCGTCGAACGTGTTCACGTCGACAGGCGGAGTCTTTACAAAAGAGTCAGGCGCCGAGGCGTTCCCCTGGACATTGCCAGACCTCGCAGCTCCGAATCGCACCGTTTCACTCAGTCAATTTCGTGGTCGACCGGTCATTGTTAATTTCTGGGCTTCATGGTGTCCTCCGTGTCGCAAGGAGATGCCTGCCCTAGAGCGTGTATCGCAATTGCTTAGAGGACGCGTCGCTATTGTTGGTCTCGATACCCAGGACGAGCGAAGTGCTGGTCTGGCCTTTGCAAAGGAGGAGCACGTCACTTATCCTCTTGCTACTGACAACGCTCAAGTCTGGTCTGGTTACGGCGTATTCGGTCTGCCGACCACATTCTTCATATCAGCAACTGGCGCGGTGATGGGAAAACAAGTTGGCGGGATGACCGAGAGTGGTCTCGAGAGTCTCGTACTCAAGGTTTTTGGCGTCTCGACGGGTAAATCTTGATTTGTTTTTGACGCAGATTCTAGAGAGACGAAGTTTGACCGAGTGCACCGCGATATCACTGCTCATGGGCGCGAGAAATGGTCGATCTCCTTGCATCGCGAACGACGTATGACCGTTCTCGATAATGATTCAAAATGAGGTCCAACACTGCAAGTGACGTACCAAAGCGTCGGCACAGGAGCCTTATTGCATCGCTCGGTGTCGGCTTGTTTAGTCTCGCGCTAGTTGGCGTATTGTTCGTATCGCGACCGATCGAAAATCTTGCCGCGACGACACCGTTGCTCGGCAAGATTGCGCCATCAATCGATACAAATACGATAACGGGCAAGCGCTTCTTGCTCACCAGACTACGCGGGCATTTCGTTGTAGTTGATTTTTTCGCCAGCTGGTGCGTGCCGTGTATAAAAGAGCAGCCTGAACTTGAGACATTTGTGATGGAGAACCGAAACGCCAGCGGAGCGAGACTGGTTGCAGTGATTTTTAATGACTCGGTCACCAATATCCGACGACTTCTCGGACCCGCGGTATCGCTCTTTCCCGTCGTTCCTGACCCGAGCGGGATCATCGGAATGAACTACGGAGTAGCCAACCCGCCAGAGAAGTTCCTTGTTGATCCCAGTGGTCGAATTGTCGCAAAGATTGTTGGAGGTGTGACTGCAAATGGTCTCGAAACTCTGATTGCGAGCGCACGAATTTCCGGCGCCGAGATCGTTGCGCGTTGAGCTCAAAGTCGGGCGTAATTTTCCGCACGAACCGCCGTGTTCAGGTCGCGACCGGTGGCGAGCGGCGCCGGAAACTATCACTACCGAATGCGGCAATCGCCTAAAGTGACCTTGGCGTTGGAGCGTAGAGGTGTTGGCGTTGCCGCGGGTGTCATTGCCGTATCCGGTGCACTGTTGGGATCCATCATCACGAGTGTCAATCCAGCCTCTGCTGACAGATCCACGAGCAAGCAAGATCAAATCAGCCGGGCGTTGGCAGACCAAGCACCGGTTGCACTCAGCAGTTATCTGGCACTTCGGATATGCGTGGGTAGGAGCCATCCGCGGCGCGAGACAGGAACTCTGCAAATCTGATTGGTATCCAACAACCGCCAGTCTTGAGAGTCCCTGTGGAACCAGGTGTTACGCGCATGTGCGCGCTGTTGGTTGGCTTGCCCGCGGACAATGCGCTCGGTATTGACGATGTTTCCAGAGACCCACTTTGCATTCAATCGAGCGCCGTAGTGATCGACCAGGATGTGTGGGCTGTCGGTGTTCGCACAGCTGGAGGATCGGCCAATTGTTGAGCTGATCGATCTGCCCGCCTTTGGGCGTCCAACACATCTTGTCCGTGATAAGCACCGCTGGCATGGTGCTCCGGCAGTCGCAATAGCAGGTGAGTGCGAGAACGACACCAAAATCAACATTCACCTGTGGTCCGAGACGGTAGGTGATCGGAATGAACCTATGAAATAGATCAGGTTCCGTAGACGACGGCACCGGTTATCGTGAGCACACCAGCCATCGGCCAACCGATCAGGATGTCCTCTAGACCAAGCGACATTATACGTAGTGTGCCCGTATGTTCGAAGAGGTGCGCAATGGCCAAACAGGCAGCGACGGACCACATTATCGCGGCCGAGATGTGCCGCCGACGCTTCCTCGCGAAGCCACCTTGTAGCCCAGCGCGCATATTTTGTGGCTCGATCGCGCGGTTCGTAGCGGTGTAATCGGCCCGACGATGAGCGATTGCTCTGCGCTCACGTTGGAGCTGGCGTTGTCTTTTGCTGGTCATTATTTGAGGTGTTCAGATTGTCGGAGGCGACTGAGGCGCGGCCGCAAGTATCGCAAGATATTTTTCTGGTTCCGCGTCGAAACGCTCAGCGCATCCGACGTTACAAAAATAAACGTCAATGCCACTCTCACATCGTTGGGCGGAAGCTGTATTTGGGTCAACAATCATTCCGCAGACAGGATCGACGACGATCGCGTTCTCCTGCTCCAGAGAGGGCTTCGTTCTCAAGCCTAGTGAAGCCACTTGGTGGCTGACAGACACGGAGGTCGAAGATGAAGTAAAGCGGCTGTGACACCGATCCGAACAGAAGTAGTGGGTTACTCCGTCTATGACTGCCGTTGCAGGAGCATCTGGCTTTCTCACCTGCATCCCGCACACGGGATCGATTGCATAGCCCTGACCTCCTCCAAATCGACTCTTGTTGCGTGCGAGCCACCATGCTCCAACTGTCACCACGAGAAAGATGATGTTCAAGTACGTCGTGTAGTTCCACGCGAAGCGTGCGGAGGTCACCTGGAGAGACCTGGTGGTCGGGACGCCGTTGAACAGCCGGAAGATGCCTTCGGTCGCGAGTCCGGCTGCTGCCATGAGCACATAGAAGAGCGCAACGAGTCGAAGGGTTAACTTTGTCCCGTAGAACTTCCGGTAGATGAGGATCAGCGGCATCGCGATGAGGTCGGCGAAGATGAACGAAATCACCCCACCGAAACTGATGCCACCGGACCACAGGGCAGCAGCCAACGGGACATTGCCAATAGAACAGACCCAGCTCAGAATGGCGATGAGCGGACCGACTAATGCGTTTTCGAGAATAGTCCAGAAGCCGTGACCATGGATGAACAGTGCGTTCCAGATGTGCGTTGGAACGAGCACGGCCAAGAAACCTGCAATCGTGTAGCCGATCACCAGCTCTCGTCGGAGCATCGTGACGTCAGCGACGCCGTAGCTCGCAGCGTCTGACCAAGCGGCCGGGGAGCGCACCTTAGCGGCCCATGAAGATTGCTCCAACTCCTCTTGTCTTTCGGTTGAGACACCCGTCATGGCCTCGTGATCATGTCCGTGGCCCCCGCCCTCTTGGATGCGACGACGAGCCGTCTCTACAAGACCAGCGCGAAAGACAAACCCGCCGAGAAGCGCGAGAAGGATGATCATGATCGGGCCACCGACGAACTCGGCAGCCATGAACTGCCAGCCGAGAAGCACGAGCATGACGATCCCAAGTTCGACTACCAGATTTGTCGAGGCGATCATGAAGACCATCGCAGCGATGAAGTCTGCGCCCTTGGCAAAGAGAGATTTTGACATCGCTGTAGCCGCATATGAGCAGCTCGACGACACCATGCCATAACCAGCGGCCCGCCCAACCGATGCGGGTCGATGGTTGCCGAGTTTTGCCTGCAGCTGCTCTTTCGAGACAAATGCCTGAACGACTCCAGACAAGGCGAAGCCAAGAACGAGCGCCCAGAGCGTCTCCCAGAACATGAAAAAGCCCTCGCGAAGGCTCCTTCCGATGTCAACGAGCGGCGAGACGACTGCGATGAGGTGCATCATGACCTGACCATTCGAGCAATGGCGGCGGACGCCTCGCCGATCTTGTCGTCGGCCTCTTTGCCACCAGCAGCGACAGCGTTAACGACACAGTGCGCCAGGTGGCCATTGAGCAGTTCAAGGGCAACAGCCTGCAGGGCACGGGTTGTCGCCGAGACCTGGTCGAGGATGTTGATGCAATACTTATCCTCTTCGACCATCCGTTGCAGTCCGCGGACCTGACCCTCGATGCGACGAAGTCGTTTGAGTACGACGGACTTTTCGTCGATATAACCGGGCATAGTCATAGGAGACCCTCCTTTTGAAGAAAGTATACCCCGATGGGGTATTGAGGCGCCGGATGGATCTCGCGTTAATTCACCGTAAAGGAGGCCGCCATCCCGTTGGCATAGTGCCACGGAATGTCACACAGCAGCTCGTAAGTGCCGGGGCCAAGAGTGAGGGTCACCCAGCTCCGTGATCCAGAAGAGATACCGTCACCCGGTCCAGCCCCACACGACGTCGAAGCTTCACCGAGGCTTTGTGCCTCGTCAATCTTGCCGCTGCCTGCGACGGGTCGGGTTCCGAGTCCGTCGGCGGGCATGGGCAGCACGAGGAACTCGTGGTTGAGCTGGCCATAGTTGGTGACGACGAAGGTCACCTGACCAGCCGAGCTGCCCGACGGACTCGGGATGATCCGCAGCATCGTCGGG
>DATLTI010000311.1:0-6439 GCA_035533675.1 Acidimicrobiales bacterium
TGGAGTTCAAGAGGCATCGGGCAAGAACAGTCCGGCATTTCGAGTGACTGCAGCGATCACCGGTTCAGCTTGGCGCGCGGCAATGGAGGAGCGAGCTGCGGCGATCGTTGCCTGCACTCGGTCAGGAGCGACCGCGAGAGCAATCTCGCGTTTTCGCCCTCCGATGCCGATTCTTGCGATTACGCCCAATCCAAATACGGCACTTCAGCTGAAAGGTTCGTGGGGAATAGACGACGTCGTGGTATCGAATGCGACGGACATGACACAGTTGGTCGAGATCGCGCTTGATCGACTGCGAGCAACCGGAACGGTGCATTCCGGGGATGTCGTCGTAGTGATGGCGGGATCATCGAATGTCGGAGCTTCGATCACCGACACGGTGCGGATGGTGATCGTTCCCTAAATATCGCAGGACGGGCGTTGCTCGGCTTCATGTGCCTCGCTGGCGCGAATGGTCCGCCTCGTGCTGAGCGAGTTTGGCATGAGATCATCTGCTCGGGCCCTGTTGTCGAGCTCGGTTTGATTCCCTCAAGAAGCTGGAAGGGGGAGTGAATGTCGTGCCAATCTCGCTCCTTAGGTTTTCACTCGGACCCTTCGCGTTTTCGATCAATGAGCGCCTGAGCGGCACGGTGATCTATGCAATCGTGGCGTGGTCGTTTGTCGCGGAGATGGTCGGCTCGTTGTTCCGCATCTTTGGCGGCGTCAATCGACCCTCGATCTTCCGCTACATCGCGCTCGCCCCGTCGACTCCACCGAACTGAACACTCAATGAGGTTCTGCCAAGAGCGACGGTGTTGTTGATCGCTCTTGCGACCTTACTTTTTCAGCGTCGCGACATCGCCGATACCCGATGGTCATTCGCGATTGTCTTTACCTCGCGCAAACCGATCGAGCCAGTAAAGACGAGCGCGCGGCGAGAGGCGACGCGCATTTAACTATTTACCAAGCAGCCGCGAGAGAAATCCCTTTGGCGATTGTGTCAATGAAGCGCCGCTCCCGTGACATGAGCAGCGCTGAGATTTGGGAATGCCAGCGAGGGTCTGTTCGATATGGCGTCCGCATCCGGCCCAAGTTGCCTTGTGACATCTGCGACAAATCACCTTCTTGCACATACGGTTCTCTTTTCTTGGTGTGGCGATTTTCGGTAACTACCGGCAAGCAATGGTGATAAAGATCTGATCAGGCGAGACTCAGAAACATCTTCTGGAGCTGCTCGGTCATCGCCTTGCTGTCCTGGTCTGTGTCAAGCAGGCACTCTTTCAGATTCGCCGCGATCAACTTGAACGCGGCGGTGTTTATCGCTTTGCCTACTGCAGAGATTTGAATGATGATGTCGTTACACGGCCGACCCTCTTCGAGCATCCTGATGACCGCACCCACCTGCCCCTGAGCGCGCTTGAGGCGCTTGACGATCGCCTCGACCTGCTCCTGATCTTCAAGAACGTGTGTTGGTTCGTTGGTCATTGTCTTGTCACTCCTGACATTTCGGTCCGACACCAGTGATTGGACATCTCGTGAGTCCCTCGCGGCCGGCCGTGCAAATAGTACCCATATGGGTATGGACATTACCGCCAGGCCGGTCGGAGTCCATCTCGTCATTTGATCAGTCGCCGTGGGCGAAACTGATCTTTGGCAGCACTTTGAGAAGCCATTTTGGTGCCCACCAAGCGGCCATTCCCGTGAGCCGGAGCAACACCGGCAAGAGCAACAACCGAACGAGGAAAGCGTCGAGGAATACCGCGACACCGAGGATGATTCCCATCTCCTTTGGAGGCAATGGCCCAGAGAGGGAGAAGGTGAAGAAGACCGCGATCATCACCGCGGCTGCGGAGAAGATCACACGCCCTGAGTGGGCAAGTCCGTTCACCATTGCATCCTTTGGATCTCCCGAGCGCTCGAAGTGCTCCTTGGTGCTTGATAGAAGAAAAACGGTGTAGTCCATCGAGATCGCAAAGATCATTGCGAAGAAGAACACCGGATCCCACGCATCAAGGAACCCCTGAGGGCTGAGTCCAAGCAGCCTATGACCGATGCCGTTCTGGAAGACCAGGCGTGCGACACCAAAGGCGCCAGCTGTCGCGAGCAAGCTGGTCAGAACTCCGAGAGCGGCGATCAATACGGCCTGAAGGGCGACGAGGAGGAGGATGAATCCAAGCACCAGCACCATTCCAATGACGAGCGGTGTCTTTTTCGAGAGGGCCTGTTGCAGGTCGTAGTTCTCGGCAGGGGCACCTCCAAGGACGGCACCGGTGGGAAGTTGCGTGCGGATATGGGCGATCGCCTGTCCAAGCAATGGGTTCGAAGGATCGACGGTTGGTACTGCTGAGATCATCACCAGCGATGAGTTGCCTATCGCCGGTTGTGATGGAGTCACGGCCGCGATGGTGTGATCTGCAGTCAATACCGCGGTGACCTTGCCGGCCTCGGATTTTGGAGCAATCACCTGTAGCTGTCCCGGTGCACCGATACCAAATGCCGACTGTGCCTCGGCATATCCGATACGAGAGCTTGCGCTCGTCGGAACAACCTTGATTGAGGGCATTGCAGTCTTGAGTCCAAAGATTGGAAGTGACAGTGCAACAAGCGCGACAAGCGCGATCGCTCCGAAGCTCTTTGGACGGCGCCACAGCAACTCGCCCCAACGAGCGAAACGCTGTGAGCGGTGCTCACCCTGGTGGACCCACGGAAGCGCGAGTGCATCGACTCGATCGTCAAGTTTTCCAAGAACTGCAGGAAGGAGCGTAAGTGTTGCAGCAAGCACAAACGCAACCGCAAGCATGATGCCGCCTGCCATTGAGCGGAATGCAGGAGAGGGAACGATCATCACACTCGAAAGCGAGATCAAGACGGTGATCCCCGAGAAGAGAACAGCCTTACCTGCGGTGTCCATTGTCTCTGCCACGGAATGAGCGACGTCGCGTCCTCGACCAAAGTGCGCGCCGCGAAAACGCACAACTATGAACAGCGCGTAGTCAATTCCAAGTGCGAGCGCGAACATCAGAGCGAAGTTCATCGCCCAGATCGAGATTGGTGTGACCTTGGTCAAGAGATCGAGCATTCCTGCTGCGCTTAAAAGCCCAACCATCGTCAAAAGAAGCGGAAGTCCAGCAGCAACCATGGATCCGAAGGCAATGACAAGGATCGCCATCGTTACTGGCCAGGAGAAAAGTTCGGATTTCATCATCGCCGAGCGGTTGGCGTTGTTGAAATCTGACCACAGGACCGACGAACCAGTTGCGACGACATGCACCTGGGAGATGCTGAGCGAGGCGAGTTTGCCCTTAAGGTCATCAGCAGCACGCACCATGGTGTTCGTGTCGGCATTTGCGCCACCGAGGATGATCCCTGTCTTGTGGTCTTTGCTGATCGTGTACCCGGGGGTTGGGGGAACGATCTTGCCAATGCGGTGATCGCTTCGCAGCGTTGCCTCGGCCTCGGTAATGATCTTTTGCGCCGAAGGACTCGTGATTGGCGACGTCGAGGTCACAATGACCTGGATTGAAGAGCTTGCCTGGCCCCCGAAGTACTTCATTGCGAGGGTCCGCTCGGCGACTGACTGCGA
This sequence comes from Acidimicrobiales bacterium, assembly GCA_035533675.1. GTDB lineage: Bacteria > Actinomycetota > Acidimicrobiia > Acidimicrobiales > Bog-793 > CAIVND01. The sequence goes on from DATLTI010000311.1 coordinate 3,563, forward strand.
ACCATCGGCCTGCCATCCCGCCCCGCTCAGCGCCTTTTCGACACCAGGAGCGAACGCTCCGAAAAGCACGATTGCGATCAGCCAGCCCATGAATACCTTGCGCCGATTGCGTACGGACCAGAATCCAAGTCTCCCGAGGAGTCCAGTGCTCTCTTTTACCCTGTCCTGCGTCTCCGGGTGGAACAGGCGCGACTGTTCAATCCTTGCGGTGGTTGTCATAGGGAAGAGTATACCCCTAGGGGTATATCTGTCAAACGCGTGAGATTCCTTCTTCTTCGAGGTCCTGGCATCTCTGAGGGTCGGTACGCTCGTGGCGGGAGGTAGAGACATGGAAAATAACGACCACATCCAGACGGAGCTACGCCAGCCAGCCCGCGATCTTCGAGACCTCATCCCCGACGTATGGAAGGGTTACGTCGAAACCACATCCGCTGCACTTCGAGACGGTGAACTACCCGCACAGATCAAGGAGTTGATGGCGCTCGTGATTTCAGTGACTCGCGAATGCGACGGGTGCATTGTCGCCCACGCCCGCGGTGCAGCTCGACAGCAGGCATCCCGACAGATGGTGGCCGAGGCGCTCGGCGTGGCGATCTCGATGAACGGCGGTCCTGGCACAGTATGGGGTCCACGAGCATTGCGGGCATTCGACGAGGCGGTTTCCGAGCGTGCAGAGCGCGCGGGCCAAGCAACAACATAAGAGGTTGGTTTGGTCAACCACCCAAGGGTATGACGGAAATAACCAAGCTTTGATGCGGAACAGAAAATCGATTGACGGTGGAAACCACCGAACAGGTCATTTTCGTGAGCAGTTCTTGTTACTGAGTGCTCTCCAGGGCCTATCCAAAGGGAGTTTCCTGAAGTTCGAAAAACTGGCTGAACGCGCCATGATGCGAAACCCGCGGATGCTGGCTTTGCATCTAAAAGTCGAGTTGCGCTGACCCCTTTAGCGAGCCAGCTGAATCAGCTCACGGCGATCTTGTCAACATCATCTCGTTGCCCGAGCACTGTCGCGACTTGCATCTTCGGTCGTTCAGTGCAAGAGGTTCTTCGCATCCTTGCCCAGAGGGATCGGAACCAACTGGGCGCCGAAATCGAGACGAGAGCGACGACCTGTCCACCCTTGCGGGTCTTGGCGTAGATGGCCTGCATGGCGGGGGTTATCATTGCCTGCGAATATCTCCGCGAACGTGTCAAAGGAGTACTCATGGACGACAGCAATATCCTGCGTCGCATTGGGGAGTTGGCAAATGAGGAGCTTGCGCTCGAAGAGGCACATGTCGGTACAGCATTAACCGGCGACGAGTTACATCGACTGCAGAAACTCGAAGTCGAACTTGACCAGTGCTGGGATCTGCTGCGACAACGAAAGGCGCGCCGTTCAGCGGGCCAGGATCCAAATTCGGCAAGCGTACGGCCCGAGGAAGTGGTTGAACACTATTTGCAGTGAACCGCCGCCAGTCGTGAACGTCCCATGACCGCGTTTGAGATACCGCGAGATATCGGAGACATGTGTGTCGCGACATCACAAAAAGTGGGGTAGTGGCGGAATCACCCCTTAATACCTGTTCAGAAGCGATTTCTGCCACCAATAGCCCTCGGGGACTTCTCCAAAAGGGTTACCCTTTAAATTCCAAAGGTCGACCAAAGATGTAAAGAATGAGATTTCGTGATTGACCCTCCAACCGCATCCAATCACACACTCAATTTCGCAACTGCAAAAGCCAGATTACGTACTAGAACTAGGGAACTCCTCAGACATTTTTTCAGCATCATCCTTCTACGCCAAAGAGTCTGGCTCGCCGGGGTTAGCGGAAGGTCTCGTTGTCAACCAGTCGACGGTATAGAGAGCAGACCCGGGGCACCAGGAGTGCTGACCGAAGTACCACGGTGTCCATCGGGTAAATGTCTCTGTCTGAGATGACTCATCTGTGGAAGTTGAATGGGGCAAGGGTGGCCCGAAGGTAAGACCACGTGTCATCAGAAGAGTCGGGTTCCCGTCAGTACCGATTTGTTCCGATTTGTTCCAAAATTATGTTTTGCATCTGCGTAACAGGTGGGGTGAGAGAGATCGCGGTGCTTCCGATAGGAACGATTGGCGACGCCCGGAGTGGTCACCGATCGGTCGCCCGTGGAATGAGACTCAGCCTGAGCTTGCATTGTTTGAGAGGTCTGATCTATCTGTCGAGGCAGTGCTAGGAGTAACTCATAGCAAGAGCTGAGACTCAATCCCCAATGATTGTTGAAGAGAGGGGATTTGATAGAGGAGTAGCGAGTTTTTCAATTCTGGTTTTGGTGGCACAACGTAGGGTTCTCCTCGAGCATTTGGTGAACGAAGAAGGCTAGAATTTAGGGAAAAGTGAACGCCAAAAAGGCTTGGGGTTTCGGGGTACGGTAGCGGTAGATGCGATTGGATGACTGGTTTCTGACTCTTGAGGAAAGGGCTAACCCGCACAGCAGGATCGACGCCAGTGAGTCATCGGGAGACGCCTGGACCGAGGGCAACGACGTGTCCTTCCTCATCGACGGCGAGGCGTACTTTTCGCGACTTTTGGAGGAGTTCACGGCCCTGGAACCTGGCGACCAGGTGCGGTTCACCGACTGGCGCAGCGACGGGGATGAACTTCTGAGCGACGCGGGTCCGACGATTCGGTCACTCGTGGTCGACATATGTCGCCGGGGGGTGGACGTTCGCGGCTTGCTCTGGCGATCGCACAGCGACCGCTTCGCCTTCAGCGCGAAGGAGAATCGACGCTTTGGCGCGGACGTGACGAAGGCGGGTGGCCAGGTTCTCCTCGACGAGAGGGTTCGACGCGGTGGGTCGCATCACCAGAAGGCGGTACTGCTGCGACACCCCTCATTGCCCGAGCGCGATGT
>DATLTI010000312.1:0-3251 GCA_035533675.1 Acidimicrobiales bacterium
GTGAAGAGGCACTCCGGCAGCTTCGCGGTGTGTGCGGTTCGCAGTCGCGGAAAGACTGCCGAGACTGTCGCCGTGATAGCCGCCCATGAACGAGAAGATGCCCGTTCGTCCGGTGACGTTCCGGGCAATCTTGAGCGCCGCTTCTACGGCATTCGTACCGGTCGGTCCTGTGAACTGGACCTTGTAGTCAAGCCCACGGGGCTTTAGGACGAGGCGCTCTAAGGTCTCAAGGAAGTGCTGCTTGGCGACGGTGTGCATATCCAGGCCATGAGTAAGTCCATCTTCAGTGATGTACTCAATGAGCGCTGCCTTGATGGTGTCGTGATTGTGCCCGTAATTGAGCGCACCTGCGCCGGCAAGAAAGTCGATATACGAGCGGCCCTCGGCGTCAGTGAGATAGGCGCCTTTAGCTGAAGAAAATGTGGCTGGAAAGGAGCGGCAGTACGAACGGACGCTCGACTCTCGCTCATTGAAAATGTCGCTTGAGGTGCTAAGTGCACGCTTGACATCAGGGGGGGCGGCCTCATCAATGGAGTTGGTCACGTACGTCCTTTCGCCGGTGCGGTGGATCACCGCTGCTATCGCCTCCGTAGAACCGCCTGTGGCACAGGCTGTTCGGTGGGTAGTTGTTGTGGATATGGTCAATTCGACGAGTGCCCGAGACACCTGTCGTGTCACGCACGTCCTAGCCGAGCATGAAACGCTAGCCGAAAAGGACCGACAATCGTGCACATCTCCGGCAAATTTTTGGTCACAATCTGGCGGTGTCGGGAGTCTTCGAGGCCGAGGCCATCGATCTTGGAAAATCCCGGTGAATGCGGGCGCCCAGAGGTGCCAGAGGGCCGCCGGAACCCTCGTTGCAGAAACATCGCATTGCGAACTTGCCCGCTATAGTCAGGTACGCCTGATATTGATATTATCAGGCACACCTGAAATTCATCGATCGAGCTGGAGCGGGAATAGACGTGATTGCAGTGGGCGTGATTTTTTTGCGAGAGTCGATCGAGGCAAGCATGGTCGTCTCGATTTTGCTTGCAATCCTTGACCGTATGGGAAAGCGCGAGTACTTCCGAGACGTCTTTTATGGTGTTGGTGCTGCGTTTGCCTTCGTCCTGGTGGGATCGGTGGCGATCTATTTCACAATCCGCCATTACAGCGGGACGACCTTTCAGACGATCTTTGAGACCTTTACCTATCTGGTCGCGGCAGTGATCTTGACCTTCATGACCTTTTGGATGAGACGTCACGCGCATTCGATCTCCTCTGAGATGGCAGACAAAGTCGGTCAGCTCATGAGCGGACGCCAGCGTTTTGGACTTTCAGTCCTTGCCTTTCAGGCCGTTGGTCGTGAGGGACTCGAAACGGCGGTCTTCACGCTTGCGATTGTCTTTGCGACTGGAACCCGTGGAACGATTTGGGGAGCCCTCGTCGGATTGATCGCTGGTCTCTCGCTCTCGATGGCGATCTTTCGGTTTGGGCGACGGATCAATATGCGAAAGCTTTTCACCGTTGTTGGGTCTCTTTTGATGGTCTTTGCCGCAGGGCTTGTCGCAGACAGCGTCGAGAACATGCAACATCTTGGATGGCTGCCCTTTCTGCGGACTCCCCTTTGGGACAGCTCACACTTCATCTCCGAGTCGTCCTCGATCGGTGACATCTTTCACAGCTTCTTTGGCTACGCCGATCACCCTACGGCTCTGCAGCTCGGTGTCTATCTCCTCTATCTCGTCTCGGTGTTTGCCTCGCTCTACGCGATGAAACATCGCCGCCAACGCGGTTATCTCGCAACGATTCCGACCGAAACCCAGGTATCTGTCTAGTCCCTTGTAGCGCTCTTCGAATGGCTCGAGAGTTTTTGGTGCGCACTGGGTGCGGACAACGCCTGCCGGCCGCGGTTTTGGCTGAGATGTGCCTAATCTCTACTGATGGTGAGCTCACTCAAGAGATTCAGCGCTCAAAGCAATTTAGGCGGGGCTCAGATTGAATGGGCCATCGAAACGGATCTGTCCGCACGCCAACTGCAACACGCCTTGTAGCGTTGATTGATCGCTGACTCCATGCGGCCCCTGTGGTTTCGCAACTTTGTTTTGGTGATCATCGCCTTTGTGGTCATTGGACTTGCCCCATCGATCCGTTTCAGCAGTGTTCAACAATTTGGCGGGATCTCCGGGTTGAGTTCATCTGTCAATTTTGGAACCACTGCCTCTATGAAATCGTTGGCGCCAACTTCAGGTGCCTTTGTCATTGCTGCTCCAGCAACGCTGCCCCACGATGCGCGTGAGCTTGGTCCGTTACCTCGCGCGCGTCAGCTACAACTCGCCTTCGCGCTTACTCCGAACAATGCGCTCGCTCTCGCGGACGTGGCGCGCGAAATTTCAACACCGGGCAGCCCGATCTATCACCGGTTCCTCTCACCCACGGATGTCGCAGACAGATTTGGACCAACACCGGCAACGATTGCTCGGGTTACTCACGAGATAGGCGACCTCGGACTCAAGATTGGCGCCCTCTCGTCGAACCATCTGATGCTTCATGCGAGTGGCTCAGTGGCGACGCTCTCTTCATCATTACGCGCACACCTTGTTTCTGTCAGCATCGGGAATGGGACACTCGGGTGGCGACTTACCTCGAACGCATTTTTCCCGGCAGGATTTGCCAATGACATCAGCGCCGTCGTCGGACTGAACAATGTTGCCTTTGCCCATTCAATGCTCGACACTCAAAAGAGCATGCCAACAGATCTGAGCTCGAGCGCCATTGGCTCATCAAGAATGAATCCGACTGCATGTTCGTCGGCAGCGCTGGCGACGCATTACAGCGGTGGCTGGACCGAGAGCCAGATCGCCTCTGCCTATGGCCTCAATCCGCTTTATGGTGCAAATGATCTCGCCAAGGGCCAGACTATTGCGGTCGTTGAACTCGAGCCTTTCATAAAGAGTGATATCGCAACCTTTGACCGTTGCTATTTCGGCGAGAGCCACGTGAATCAGATCCACCGTCTCTCGATTGATGGATTCACCCTTCGCGGAGCTGGTTCGGGAGAATCGGTACTTGACATCGAGAGCCTCAGCGCGCTTGCCCCTGACGCAACGATCGATGTCTATGAGGCGCCGAATACGACGATTGGCACGCTCGACACCTACAACGCCATTGTCAGCTCCGATAGTGCAAACTTGATTACGACAAGCTGGGGTGAATGTGAGCAGCTGCTTGACTCGACCTCCCCCGGTGCGCGTCAAGTCGAGAATTTC
>DATLTI010000313.1:0-12880 GCA_035533675.1 Acidimicrobiales bacterium
ATCCTCTTCTCGACGACTCGTCGTGCGAGAACACTGGCCAGAATCAGATCCTTGACCCGCTGTGGGTAGCGCACCGCGAGATCGACGGCGATGCGGCTACCGAGTGAGATTCCGAGCACGCGCGCATTTGAAACCGAGAGCCTCTCAAGCAGGCCCTCAAGATCATCGGTCATCTGCTCGATGGAATAGCCATCTTCAGGCTTGTCTGTTCGGCCGGCGCCACGATTGTCAAATGCAATGACTCGATAGTGCTTGGCAAGCTCTTCGATCATCCAGTCATAGTTTGTAATGTCCGAACCAAGACCGAGAATCAAGACAAAGGGCTCTCCCTCTCCGTGGATTTCGTAGTACATCGAAAGACCTCGAAGCAAAAAATATGGCACAACCGAACGTTACCGTCCCCGTGCAAAATCTCTGCCCTTTTCCAATGAGCGCTTCTCTGGTGAAGTCAAAATTACCTGCGAGACCAAAGCGACACCTTGACTTATCTTTTCAGCGAGATAGCTTCAATGACATGCGCAATCTCAACGCGATGACCCTGGTCGTTGGAGTATTTCTCGGTGTCGTACACGTTGGAAACTCATCGTCTTGGGATGACGGTTACCACTGGGGGAGATCTCCAGCAGGAGTTCGTGGCTGTTCGCGCGCTCAGATGATCAGCGACCAGCATCAGCGAGACAATCTGGCGTCTTGGACCAACGGCTGTGAGGCTGGGATCGTTGGCGCAAATATCTTGGCGATGCACCCGGGAACGAGTGTCTCTGGACATTGCGCAAATGTCTTGTATTCACATCCACCAAAGGGAACAGGAGGGCTGGAATCTGTCGTGCTCCAGATTGACAAGAGATCAGTCAGCGTGAGATTCTTCGCGTCAGCACCGTGGAACATGTCATCGGTTGCACAGGGTGATGGAAATATTCAATGGAGTTTCACCGAGTGGGTTCCCCACCATCGCCCGATTATCGAGGACAACCACGGCGGAACACTATTTCCCGCGAATCAGGCAGTATCGCATTCAACAGATGTCCCAAGCAGATACGTCTACTTCAGACACTTCAACCAGACGGTTACCGGCACCTACGCATTCTCGCCAATGATGGTCGAACTGGTCTATCCAGCAGCGAGCCTGAGGGAACTTGGGATACATACGCCATTTACCTGGGTTGGCTCAGAGGGCCTGCAGAGATGCTCCGCCGTCATTGAGCGATAGGCCTTTCGAAGATGGCTGTCAGGTGGATCGAAAAAGCACCGAGCCCCCGCTTGACGCTTACTCGATCCCATGAGACAGCAGATGAACCTGCACAAGCTCTCCGGCTCTTTTGCCATCCCCGTCACCAAGAATGACCAGTGCGTTCGACTCTGCCATTGCGAGCAGCATGTGCGCACCCGGTCCTGTCGAACCACAGACCCGCAGAACACCGGTCTCGTCGATCCGAAGGTGCGCGCGCACATAATGCACCTTGCCATCGGCGGACCTTTGAAAATCTGACTCGGCAATCGCAGCAATCGGTCGCTCGATGTACTCGCGATGTCCCGCAAGTTTTCGCAATGCGGGCTTTACGAAGAGCTCAAATGCGACAAGCGCCGAGACGGGATTTCCGGGCAACCCAAACACCGGAATCTTCGACCCGCCGATCTCGGCGAAGACGAGTGGCTTCGCGGGTCGGATTGCCGCTCGGATCGAGTGGATGGTCTGTGCTCCTTTGGTCTGTGCGAGTGCTGATGCGATCGTGTCGCGATCACCATCACTCGCTCCTCCGCTGGTGATGAGTACGTCATAGCTTTGTGTTGCCTCCTCGATGAGTTTGATCAACGACTCCTCATCATCTCCAACAATTCCAAGATCAATTGGACGTGCGCCAACGGCTGCAACCATCGCCAGAAGAGCCGGCCGGTTGGTATCTCGAATCTGTCCAGGTCCAGGAGGATCATCTCCACCTACGATTTCATCGCCGGTAGAGAGAACACCCACGACCGGTTGCCGGTACGCGTACACACGCTGTACTCCGATGCCGGCAAGTACACCAAGATGAGCCGGACCAAGCAGCGTCGACTCCGGAAATACCTCCATACCCTCGCGGATGTCCTCTCCGGGCAATCGGATATTGGTGCCTGGAGAGAAAGCTCTTGGAATATGCACGCGTCCATCTTTTTCAAAGGTCTCTTCAATCATGCAGACCGCATCTGCACCATCAGGGACTGGTGCACCGGTCATGATTCGCACAGCCTGATCCGCGCCGATGGCTTTGGAGCGCTCTTGGCCGGCCATGGTCGATCCAACAACATGGAGAAACACTCCATCTGCGTTGCTGTCTCTTGATCGGATCGCATAACCATCCATTGCGGAATTGGCAAAGCGTGGAAGTGACTCTTTTGAAGTAACCGCCTCAGCAAGCACGAATCCGAGAGCGTCTTTTGGATCGAGTGCAACTACCCCGAGAGGCACACGGTCTGCCAGCACGATTGCGTAAATTTCCTGCAGTGACTTCAGCTCTCCCACGGGGCCCTCTTTGTTTGCGTCATTTCAGGCACGGTCATCGCTGACAAGGCTGAGTCTGACAAAGTCATCGGGACTATCAACATCGCTAAAGGCAATGATGTGGTCTCCCCAGACCTCTTTGTCGACAAGTACTGCAAGGCTGCGGTCGGGAAACGATTGCAAAGATCGCTCGTCCCGGTCGAAAGCGACACGCGCCTGCCTGAGATCGCGGGGGGCCCATCTGGCACAGAGCGGCTGGGCGAAGTTGTCAATGACGGGAAGGACAGATTGGTCGCCAGGCCAGTTCGCGATCTTGTCGAGCACCCATGCGTCAAGGAGCGGCAGATCGCAGGCAAGCACAAGGCAAGAGGCTCTCGGGCCTAGGCCCATTCGGATGAGCTCGCAGTGTCCAGCAATGATCGCAGCCAACGGCCCGTTGCCGCGCGGCTCTTCGAGAACCGAGGTGAGGCCAGAGACTCCTTCGCCAACTTCAATCGCGATATCGGCAAACGAGCTGAGCAACTTGGCCGAACGTTCAGCAAGGGAAGATCCATCGATTCTGATTGTTGCCTTGTCTCGTCCCATGCGCGTACTTGAGCCACCAGTGAGGAGGATTCCGCCAAGCGGTTCACTATTCATCTGCAGGTGGAACCAGAGGTGCGCGCGCAATGACGACCAGCGAAAACTTCCTGAATCCAAGAAAAGGGCATCGGTAGTATGGTACGAGATCGATGACATTGTCGGGGTCTGAGTGGGTTGAGCGCTTTGCCGAGCGGCTTGGACTGGATCCGCCAAGTGCCGAAGAAAGCACAATCCTGCTTGATCTTGCCGGACTCGCGGCGCACAGCTCTGAGCGAACTGCTGCACCAATTTCATGCTGGCTGGCAGCCAGGGCAGGGATCACAGCCGCAAAGGCGCTCAATGTTGCCGAGGCGCTTCGCGATGAGATCAGCATTGATGGGAAAGCGTGAGCCCGTCTCATCCTGGCGATGAGGGAGTGGAACCTCCGACCGCAGTTACCGGTAGGCGAACGCCGACTACTCAGGCAAAGGTTTTCGCGATGAACAATGGGGTGCTTGTCGGCAAAAACGACCGTCTGGCGATTGAAGAGCCTCTCGAGATCCGGCTTTTGGTCGCCGAAAGCGTTTCGACGATTTCGATCACGATGCGGACCCCTGGAAATGACTTTGAGCTTGTCGCGGGATTCCTGCTCTCTGAAGGAGTCATCGGTTCAAGAGAACAGATCCATGAGATTGCCTACTGTCTTGATGGCGATCCTGATGCAATACAGCGCTACAACGTCGTCACTGCGCGGCTTGTGGGCGCGCCAGGCCGTGCGAGCATTGAACGGCTTGTCATGACCTCTTCCGCATGTGGCATCTGTGGCTCTGCCTCGATAGAAGCAGTTCATCTCGCAGGCCATCCAGAGCTTGAAACAGGGCCAGTAGTTCCTTTTGAGGTTCTTTCGACCTTTCCAGATGTGCTGCGATCGGGCCAGACCGCGTTTGGCGAAACGGGCGGAGTGCACGGCATTGGGCTGTTCAACCAAGCTGGGGAGATGCTCTGTATCCGCGAAGACGTCGGTCGCCATAACGCGGTGGACAAGGTTGTCGGCTGGGCGATGCTCGAGGGGAGACTTCCTCTTTCAGAGTCAATACTCATGGTCTCCGGGCGCGTTTCATTTGAGATCGTCCAGAAGGCACTTCAGGCAGGGATACCTATTGTCGCTGCCGTTTCGGCCGCGACGAGTCTTGCAGTTGGACTCGCTGAGAACGTCGGGATGACCCTCGTCGGGTTTCTCCGCGGGCCGAACGGTGTCATCTATTCCAACCGACAGCGGATTGGAACTTCGAGCAGTCGCCAATAACAGCGCGTTGCGTACTTCAAGGCGTCCGCAGATTACGCGAGCACAGAGCTAAGAGCAGCCTTGGCCGGTTCAAGTCTGATGACCACTGACTTTGACGCAGGCGTATTGCTGATCTCTGCAGTTGAGTCGAGTGGCACAAGGACATTTGCTTCGGGAAAATACGCTGCAGCACAGCCTCGCGTAATCGGGTATTTCACCGCTCGAAAGCTCTCGGCTCGACGCTCCCCATCAGAGAAAACGCTGATGACGTCGACGAAGTCACCATCGTTGAGTCCATAGGAGCGAAGGTCTTCCGCGTTGACAAAGACAACCCGTCGTCCGCCCTTGATTCCCCTATAGCGGTCATTCAGCCCGTAGACCGAAGTGTTGAACTGGTCATGGGAACGGACGGTCTGCAGGAGCAAATGACCCGCAGGCACCTCAACCGTGCTCGGTGGATTGATGGTGAACCGTGCCTTTCCGGATGCCGTTCCAAAGGTTCGGGAATCATGGGGCCCGCGTGGAAGCATGAATCCACCTGGTCTCGTGACCTTTTCCTCGAATGATTCGAAACCAGGAATGACGTGTCCAATGTGCTCCCTGATCATTCGATAGTCATCACCCATCGCGCGCCATCCAATGTCTTCATCAAACAGCGCGTGCCCGAGACTTGTAACAATAGAGACCTCGCTTCGCAACCTGTCCGTTCCTGGGGGAAGAGTTCCATGTGAGGCGTGCACCATGCTCATCGTGTCTTCTACCGTCACGAACTGGACGCCGCTGGTCTGGATGTCGATCTCTGTACGACCGAGACAGGGAAGTATCAACGCTTCGGTTCCATGACAAAGATGTGATCGGTTCAGCTTGGTGGCGACATGAACCGTGAGCTTGCAGTTGGACATAGCTTCTTCGGTGACCTTGCTGTCAGGAGCAGCCGCAACGAAATTGCCACCAAGTGCGAAAAACACGTCAACCTTTCCATCGCGCATCGCGAGGATGGAATTTACGGTATCTAAGCCATGTTCGCGCGGGGGATTGAACCCGAACTCCGCATGCAATGCATCGAGAAAGCCCTCTGGCATTTTCTCCCAGATGCCCATTGTCCGGTCACCCTGCACATTCGAATGACCGCGTACTGGTAATGGTCCAGCTCCAGGGCGTCCGAGGTTGCCGCGCAGCAAAATGAAATTCATAATCTCCCGAATGGTCGCGACTGCATTTCGGTGCTGAGTGAGTCCCATCGCCCAGCAGACGATGACACTCTTTGCGCCAATCACCTCCGAGGCGCACTCTTCAATGACATCTCGAGAGAGACCGCTCTGTGCTTCGAGCAAAGACCAGTCAAGGGCCCGAAGCGCATCGGCCATCTCTTCAAAGCCATCGCAGTAAGCGTCGATGAAATCGTGGTCAAGCACGGTACCGGGTTGCGCGTCCTCACGGTCCAGCAGGACGCGGTTTATCGCGGCGAACAGTGCGAGGTCACCGTTGACGCGTACCGGGACAAGTCGATCGGCAAGCACCGTTCCGGGGCCTACCAATCCGCGCGGCGTCTGAGCTTGCAATTAAACCTTCTTCTCGGCTTCGAGGATGAGATCAGTTGCCTGTTCGGCGACATCACGTAGCTCGTTGATGAGCGTGCGCAGACGTCGATCGTTGCCGATCCACTCCGCATAGAGTTCGGCCTCTCGAGCACTGAGACGGCGGTTCACGGTCGTGCCGTTGACCTTTGCGGTCCATTGGAAGTAAGGGCCATGTGGCTGTGGCGGATCAGCGTGGCAGCGACAGTTCGCCTTGCCGCAGTAGTTGTAGCGCGACGCAAGACTGCCCTGTCGAACAAAGCCGATCCTGGCGATCTCATCGAGCAGCGCGCGATAACGGCGCTCGTAGTCGCGAAGGCCACTGCGCTTTACCCGTGCCATCGTGCCATTCTCTCAGAGCAACGAGCGTGCGGGAAAGACATCGATGATCCACCACCTCATATCCGATAAGAGTAATACTATCGGATATGCAGATGAGCGATGCGGACGAACTCATCTCGTTTCGCCAAGAGTTCTATGACTGCCTGACGCGCTGGGGTGATGCGCTCTTCGAGCTCACTGACGCCGTCCTGTTCGCGCCGGGACCGGTTGGTTCGGTGCCAGCACTCAGCCTCGAAGCGGTGTTTCGTCGCAGCCACGGCAGTCTCTACAAGGCTCTCGCCAACGGGCGGATCGACGAGGATCACCTGCGCCAGATGTTCGTCTGTCACCGGCCACCAGACTGGCCATTGGTCTTCGCGGTCGATGCGTCGACATTTGCCCGCTGTGACGCGGAGACCAGTCCCGAGCGTGGCTTTTACTACTCGGCCTCGCACCATTCAGCTGGACAGCCAATCGTCGCCGGCTGGTCCTATCAGTGGATCTGCCAGCTGTCCTTTGCCTTTGACAGCTGGACCGCGCCGTTAGACATCACACGCCTGCGACCTGACCAAGACATGACCACGACGACGATTGAACAGGTCCGCTCTCTCGTTGGGCTCTTGCCGGCTGATCGAGCGGTTCCCCTCTTCGTCTTCGATGCTGGCTATGACCCAATCGCCCTTGGTCATGGTCTTTATGACACCCGGGTCGAGGTGCTCACGCGCATCCGCGACGACCGTGTCTTCTATGGTGATCCACCACCGCGGCCGAACCGGCCACCATCAACTGGTGGACGACCGCCGCGTCATGGTCAACGACACCAGTGCTCAAAAGACGAGAGCTGGCCATCGCCTGATGATGAACTCGTTGCGAACGACGTTCGTTATGGCACGGTGTCTGTCAGCGCCTGGCATGGCCTGCATCCGCGCCTCATCGGACGGGGACGCTGGGCGGGAGACGGACACCCGCCGATCGTCAAGGTGAGCGTGATCCGCATCGATGTCGAACACCTGCCAAAGCCGGTCGGTCGGGTGAAAAAGACGCTGTGGTGTGTCTGGTCGGGGCCAGATGTTCCAGACCTTGATCTGTGTTGGCGCGCATACCTTCGCCGCTTTGACATTGAGCACAATTTTCGATTCGCGAAACAGACGCTCGGGTGGACGACACCGTCGCTGTGCACGCCCGAGCAGGCCGACCGCTGGACGTGGATCATCGTCGCAGTGTTGACACAGCTGCGTCTCGCGCGCAGCTGTGTTGATGACCTGCGTCTTCCCTGGGAACGGCCTCGCCAACCGGACAGATTGACTCCTTCGCGCGTGCGAAGGGGGTTTCGTCAACTTGGTGCAACGCTTGGCACCCCTGCCAACCCACCAAAACCCTCACGGGCAGGACCTGGCCGACCAAAGGGGACGAAGAGACCCCCGAGAACGCGATATCCAGTGATCAAAAAAGCAGCGTGACTTCGCGACGGACGTTTAATTGCAAGCTGAGGATTCCGAAACCTTCCAAAGCCAGCCTCAGGCAGCGGATTGATGGCGATGATGCGTGCGCCGCGCCTCTTCGCGGTTTCGAGTGCAGTCAACATGCGTGGGTGATTGGTGCCGGGGTTTTGTCCCACAATCATGATCAGCTCGGCGTGATCGGTGATGTCTTCGAGGGTGACGGTACCCTTTCCAATTCCGATGGTCTCGGTGAGTGCGGCTCCGCTTGATTCGTGGCACATATTTGAACAGTCGGGCAGATTGTTCGTACCAAGACGGCGCGCCAGCAGCTGGTAGACAAACGATGCCTCATTGCTTGCGCGCCCACTGGTGTAAAAAACGGCGCGGTTGGGATCCGGGAGCCCCTTCAGATGGTCTGCGGTGCGTCCAATCGCTGAATCCCATGAAATCGGCGTGTAATGCGTCGCCCCGGAGGCCAGGTACATCGGCTCGGTGAGCCTGCCGAAATGCTCAAGTGAGTGGTTGTCCATTGCACGAAGAGCATCGACCGAGTTTGCCGCGAAAAACGCTGCGTCGGCCTGCCGGGTTGTTGCCTCCCACGCAACGGCCTTCGCTCCGTTCTCACAAAAGTCTGCTGTCTTGCGTTGATCTGCCTCGGGATCAGCCCACGCACAGCTCGGGCAGTCGAACCCTTTGACCTGGTTCAACCTCAAGAGAGTCCGCAGACCGCGTATTGGCCCCATCTCCGAGAGCGCGTACCGTACGGACTCGATTATGGAGTGTACGCCGACGCTTGATGTTTTCGGGTGACTCACACCGGGGTGCTCCTCTGATGGCTGTGGATCCATCCCACCCTCCTTCAGTTACGCCTGACATGCTGATGCTACATAGTCCTGGGTGTCTCGAGGATTTAGTGAACCCGCGATCGATGTTATGCCGCGACCAGAGACATTTCCGAAATTGCGCGACGCTCCCGTCGTGATGCGCCTGATCCGTCCAATGTGGTGAGATCAGCAACACTGACGGACCGATCGAGATACTTGAACTGTGAAACTACGGCTGTTGGATCTCGAAAACGTGGTGGTACGACTCTTTAGGGACCGAGAAGTCGTACCACGAATAGAACTCGTAGTGGCCTCTTTGTTGTGCCTTCACATGGCCAGGTTGTTCGGCCCACGCACGTTGACTTGTTCTGTCGGCAAATCGAACCACGGTTACACGTTCGCCGTCTGCAGCGAGGAAGAACTTTTCGTCGATGAAGCCGTCCATTGAACGAGCGATAGAACTCATCTCTTCTGCGACGACTTGGTAGTCCGCATCAACGCCTGGTCGCAATCGACTTCGAAATATCGTAACGATTGTCACGGTAAAACTTTAAACCTTGATCGCCTTACCTGCCGGGGTCACAAGTTCTTGAAAACCGTCTCCATTCAAGGCCCAGCTGCCTGTCTTTTGCGTCCAGGGAGTCTTCGGATCCTGTTGGCCCTGATTTCGAGAGTACGGATGGCTGAAAGTTGGAAGATGGTGGTTTGTCGCCATCGAGTTAGGTTCGAGGATGTCTCATTTGGACCTCTTGGCGCACTGCCTCCTCAACAACGGTGCCTTTGAAAAAGACTGGGTTCATGCCGGTATACAGCTCGACTGCGTTGGCGAAGGTAAATTCTCGGAATTCCGAGGGGTTCAGGTGTTCGTGCTCGACAAGTTCATGGGCCTCTTCAAGCACTGATGTCATGTCCGGAACGTCGAAATGTCCGACATCGGAGCTGAATATGGGCTTGAGTCGTGCGGACATCCTCGGATCATAAGCCCAAGCGGTCATTGGATCATCCGCTTCGCAACCAAAGTAGAAGTTCTTTGTAAACCGCTCTCGGATATCATCCACACTTTTCACCTGAGCAGCAGAAAAATCGTCAAGTTCGTGTCCCTTTTCCTGGAGTGCGAGCTGCTCTGTTGAAAGTTGCGGATAGTAGGGATCGAGATTGTCCAACATCTCTTCGGCGCGGTCTTTGAACCAGCGTCCGCCGTAAGCCTTGAATAATCTCACCAGCTCATCACCATCGAGATTTCGTGGATCGAGGTTTTTTTCCATTGGCTCTCGCGAGCGCTTTTCCCAGTGTCCGACGATGTCATGGAACAGATTTACCGCCCATCCAACACCACCTTCAAGAAATGCGAAGTTCAGCGTAGGAAAGCGGTAGGTGACTCCACTGAGAAAGAGCGCTCGAGCAAAGACATGATTCGCCTGGGCGAAATGTCCGATGTGATTGAAGCAATAGTTGTTCGGCGATGTCCGATCTCCCCATCCCATGCTCCCCGCGTGGGTCGACACCGCAACCTTGAGGTCGACGAACTCCTTCCACAAAAGGTCATAGTCAAGCGCGTTGTCAAGAACGAGATTGTCAATGAATGTCGGACTGTCTCCCGCTCCCTCGCGCATAAATGCTGGGATCGGTCGCCGGATTGCGCCATGGAGCCAGGCTGTCTTGAGGTGTAATTCCTTGACACAGAACCGGAGCTCCTCGATTGCCTCTTGCGGACTGAACGCAGAGATCGTCGCCACCGGTGTCAACCGATCGGCATAGGGCGTGAACATATCGGCCGACATGGTGTTCAGCGCCCGGACGACCGCACAACGAAGGTCCGCATCCGCGATCGTCTGAATACCAAGTCCAAGTGTCGGATACACCACCGCAAAATCGATGCCAAATTCATCGAGACGTCGGTAGAGCAACTCGGGCATCATCTCGGTTGCGCGATCGAGCGTATTTGTCGGAAATGTCCACCAGCTCGAGCGAAGGCGCCTCGTCTTGAGCGTCTGCTCTGGTGAATCGGTATACCAGGCGTCCCACCGGTCGCGACGATAGGAGAGAAATTTCTCGACGGCTGACGGTCCAGCGATCTCGCTGAGGTATTCAAGAAACACCGGTATTGCCTCGAGCCAATGTCCATCGGCATCGATAACGGGATGTTCAAGTCCGTCGTGGATTTGTCTTGAGCTCAAAACGCTGTCCGACTTGGTCATGACCCGGTCCCCTCTCTTGCCGACCAACATCTTGGTATCTGTATTTTGCATGAGTTCGAATCGATATCGCTAATCGCCAGTTGAGGTTCTATCAAAAGCCGATGCGCATCCGTTGACCGCCTCTTAATGGACGTCACCTTCCCGTTCTACACGAAGGACGAGTGGAACCATGAAACGCAACATCGATGAGTCCAGCTGTCAATTTTCTATGAAAAAACGATAGACATTGGTCTCGCGAATCGAGAATCCCAGTTGGCGATAGAGACGATTTGCCTCGACGCGCTCAGGACGCGAGGTGAGATCGACATGGTTTGCTCCAGCCAGGCCTGCCTGTTCCAAAGCATGCTTTACGAGCAACGAGGCGATTCCCTGTCCCCGACAGGAAGAATCGACGACGACATCTTCGATCCATGCTCGCACGCCCGTTGCGGTCACAAAGGTGACAAGCGAAAGACTGGCGACAAGTCGGTGATTGTGCCGGGCAACGAAAAGATAGGTCGCAGGATTTGCAGTGATCAGTCTGAGCTTCTCGAGCGATGGTGGAATGGCGCTCGAAAGCTGCGGGAGTAAGTGTGCGAGGACATCAACGTGTTCGGCGGTTGGCTCAAGCACTCGCTCGATGACGATCTGATCTTCGACCACCGCTGCAGTGTAGTGACTCTTGGCTTTGCGATGTCTGCCAGATTGGGTGACGAAGGGCCAGGAGAGGCCATTAGGCTCGCCCTGTGAGTACGAATGAATCCCTTTCCCCGAGGGGACGGAACCAATCTTCTGGTTCCGGCGCCCCAAGACTTCCCCTGATCGGTCGATTCTTTCGCAGAACCGGTCGCCAAGCCGAGGCGGAGATTCTGCCATTGCACCATCCGGTGATGATCGTCGCGTTCGAGGGTTGGAACGACGCTGGCGAGGCAGCCTCGTATGCTGCAAGTTTTCTTGAGCGAGCCTGGTCGGCGATGCCCTTTGCAGAGATCGACCCGGAGGAGTTCTTTGATTTCACTGAGGTGCGTCCCGAGGTTCAGCTCAATCCGGACCAGACACGCACCATCAAATGGCCCGTGACCTCGTTTTCGCTCGCGACAGCGGGAGGTCAGGGGAACGACGTGATCCTTGTCAGTGGTTCAGAGCCTCAGCTGCGCTGGCGGACCTATTGTGAGGCCTTTATCGAACTCGCGAAAAGTCTGAGTATTGAGCGCGTGATTATGCTCGGTGCCTATCTTGGAGAGATCACTCATTCGCGGCCGGTCCCGATATCGGCCTCGACCCATGATTCGACACTCGTTGACAGCCACGGGCTTGCGCCCTCGCACTATGAGGGACCAACGGGCATTCTCGGTGTGCTTGGGGCGGCGCTCTCTGAGGTAAAGATCCCGTCGGTTTCGGTCTGGGCAAGCGTTCCTTGTTATTCACTTCCTATTGCGCCAAAGGCTGCTCTCGCTTTGACGCGTGTCGCGACAACGCTTGCGGAGCGCTTTGTTGACATGGCTGAACTTGAGGTCGAGGCGACAGACTATGAGATGCGCATGAACGAACTGCTCTCTGAGGATGAGAACGTTGCAGCCTATGTTGAGCGGATTCAGGAGTTTGAAGCTGCAGAGACCGAGGTGCTCTCGACCGATGGACTGGCCGAAGAGATCGAGCGGTATTTGCATGGCGGCGAAGAGAGTTAACGAGATAGCGATGACTCATTCAGCAGATATAGAACAGCTGGTTCCCTGAGCGATGGCGGTTCAAGACGACTGTCGTCATTACGTCATGCAGACGGTTCGGGCGACCGAGCGGCTTGAACGTTGCCGTCTTGGCGCGAGCCAGCAGGTACCGTTCGCATGCCCCGAGGGATGCGTCTTCTATGAGTCGCGCAGGACCTCGAGCGCGGGTTGGCAAGTTGCCGAAAACGATCGCCCGGATCCAGACTGACCTGAATAGCCGGATCTACCCACGCGCGGCATCGCTACAGCGTGGCTGCCTTTGGATCAGCTTTCGATGACGTCGTTCAGCTGTTCGACATCGATACCGCGCTCGGCAAGCCATGCGATGCATCGTTCGATATCACCAGCGTCTCCTCCGAGTTCGAGGATGATCCAGCCAAAGTGTTCTTCGACGCTCGCACGTCGGATGTTTGGTTCAACATTGAACTCGCGCACCATCGTTGCGATGATCGGCTCTCGGACATATTGCTCAGGGAAGATCAGTTTC
>DATLTI010000314.1:0-8422 GCA_035533675.1 Acidimicrobiales bacterium
AACTACGGGCGAGACGAGAAAAGGGATCACATCGGGAACCGCTGTTGCCCATCGGCCCTGAATGGTTCAAGGAGCTGTCGAATGAGGACGCGGGCTGTCTCTGGCCGGGCGGGAGCTTGTTCGACCGGCAACGGTCGATCACAGAGTCCGGTTCGACAGACCATTGCGCCGCGCTCTGGAAAGACGGCCCGCCGGGCGAGCACATCCCAGAACACAAAAACGATCCCGAAGTTCACGTCCCCGGATCGGTCGATCGCGTGGTGGAGCCGGTGGTACGCGGGGCTGACGAAGATCTTGCCAAGCGGTCCAAGTGTCCACGACACATTGGCGTGGGGCAGTGCCCCGAGACAGAGGTAGATCGTGATCAGTCCGGGCGCGATTGACCCTCCCAAGAGCGCGACGACCGGCACTGTGGCAAGCAGGAAGCTCGCGGTGTGCACAAGAGGGTGAACGCGAAAGGTTGTGAGAACGCTGAGCTCTTCCTGGCTGTGATGCAAAGCGTGAACACGCCAAAGCGGGATAAATCGGTGGTCGGCGCGGTGTGCCAGCCAGTTGCAGCCATCCATGGCTATGAGGGTCACACCGACGAGGAACCAGCGCGGCCAGCTCGCCGTGTGAGGCACAGTGATCCACGGCGTGCATCGGTGGAACAACTCTGCCGACCCAACACCGAGCATCGTCACGAACGGGGCGATTACGGTCACGAACAGGAGGAAGAAACACGCATCTTGCACATGTCCTCGTGCGAACACCTTCTGACCCTCAGCCGGCCAAAATCGCTCACATGCGAGCACGATCAACACAAAACCGATCACGACTGGCCCGGCGAGCTCCTCACGAGACGATGCGATCGTGCTGGAAAGGGCACCTCTTTCGCGAAGCGCCAGTGCTCCTGTTACGACGAGCCACCCCGTCACGCCGAAGAGAAAGATCGAAGGCAGGTACAACCGTGTGGTCACGGACCCGGTCATGTCTCGGGCGATCGTGGTCGCGTCTGACCCGGATCGCTCGTTTACGCCCGTGCGAGCCTCACCACTCCACGGTGACTTGCGGACTTGCACTTGACCGATCATGTGGTGAGATGTGCGTTCGCGATGACGGTGCCGTCGAGCGCGACCAAGCGCGCATTGCGCACCTGGCCTGCAGAGGACGTGAGCGGGACACCCCAGGTTCCATAACCATTCGAGAGCTTGAACCTTCCGAGCGTCTCGACCTGTCCTCCGACGAACGTCACCTCGCACGTCACCTCTCCAGACCAAGCTCCGCGGTCAACTGTCAACACCATCCATCCGGGGCTGCCCGCCGAGATGAAAACCGCACCGAGAACCTGCCCGCGCGAGCCGATGGCAGCGGAAGTGAGACTTGCCGTCGTCGTCCATGTTCTTGTGTTCGGACTTCGAGACGTTGCCAGTGTTCCAAGGCCAATACCGATCACCACCGTGAGTACCGCGGCAGCAGAGAGCGCCCTCACCCGGTGAAGGCGCTGCGAGCCGAGCACCGTAGTGTTCTTTTGCAGTCGCTCCGCGAGTCGCAGCTCGAAACCGAGCGGAGGCTCCATCTCCGGCGCGAGATCCAAGACAGTGTCGGCGACGATCGAAAGTCGTTCCAACTCCGCGCTACAGCGCACGCAGGAACCGACGTGGCGGAGCACTTCCGAGCGACGGCGCGCAGAAAGAATCCCAAGTGCGAACTCGGTCAGCTCATCCTCGATCGCTTCGCACTGCTTCAGGTCTTCGATGTCGTCACTCATGGGGTCTCCGCGATCACGACAGCGGCGCGCAGCTTGGCCATTCCGACGCGGATTCGGCTCTTCGCCGTTCCAAGCGGGATTGCCTCGGCGCTGGCAATCTCACCGGCGCTTCGTCCGTAAAGTGCAGTGAGCACGACGGCTCGGCGCTGTTCGACCGGCAAATCCGCGAGTGCGATCCACGCGCGGGCAACATCGTCTGAGGCGAGCAAAGACAAGACCGACTCAGTCATCACCGACCACCATGCGGGAAAGCAGCGCCTCGTCAGAAATGCGTCATCGTCTGAGCCCGGCTGTCTTCTCATCAACAGCAATACGGCGGGGAGACCCAAACGGATCAGTTCCGGCCGCGGCTTCTCAAGATGACGCTACCGCGTTGGATGAACTGCTCTCACGACGGGTTCCTGGTTCTCATAGCGCAAGTTAAGTACCGCTGAATCAGATCTCAGCCTGGCTGTGGTCAGCCGGATGCGGCCATCTCGTGCCACACCCCGCCGTTCAAGTTGGTGTTGTTGCCGTTGGCCTGGCCGGGATCGGCATCACCGACGTAGGTATAAAGGGGATGGCGGTCATAGGTGGCTTGGGTCACGCCGTTCTCTCGTCTAATTGCGCCCAGCTTGCCGGTCACACCCGGGCCGGCGGCTGAGCTCCCAACCACCGGCGTCCAGTACTCAGCGCAGGTCCCGTAGCAGTTCGACTTGGTCGGTGTATCGGGGACAAACCAGTACAGCGTGAAGCCGCTGGAATTGGTCAGCACCGACACGCCGCCGATCTTCGCGATCTTCAGGAGCGCCCTCGACGAGCTGGCCCTCGTTGGTGTTGGCCCCGTGGCCGCCAAGGAGATGCCCAACAGCACCGCGGCCACTACCGAAAACGCGGCTGCCGCCCAGCGAGCACCCGGAAAGTCCGTCTGCAGCCTTTCCAACGGCCTGCTGCTGTGGGTCGCCGGTCCGGCCGGGCTGGTGTGCTCTGCGCGTGGGCTAAGGGCGAGTGCGGCTAGCGCAGCGAAGGTGGCTACCTCGATTACCCCGGCCATTATCCCTGAACCAGTGCGGACCTCCCGGAATCCGAAGAGGCCGATCCGCAGCGACAACAGGTAACCACCGAGAGTAGAGAGGGCGAACCCGGCTCCCGCCACTGAGGCCAACCTGCTACCAGACGCGAGGACGACCGCGCCAAGTCCAAATGCGGCTATCACCTGCAATAGGAACAGCCCGCCGATCGTCGGGATCGACCGATAGCCGGTCAAATACAGGTCAAGGTGGATCGCCCCGGTCGCGACCAGCAACCCAGCCCCGAACACCCGCAATACGAGCCGCTGCCAACCCAATCGCCGCCACCGCTTTTTCTCCATGACTGTTCTACGTCCCTGGGCGGCTGTCGGATCATCAGATCGCCCGATTAACCAAAAGGCAGCGCATTGGGTTGCGACAGGGATTTGTGCTGGCACGACTCGGACTCGTGCCAGCTTCGAACAGTGTTCGAGCCGTGTTCGGTTCTTGGAGTTGCAACGGTTGCTTATCACTTCGAAGAGGCTCGACGACCCATGAGAGTCAGAGCGCGACAGGTATATTGGGGCTAGCTCACTTAGCATCGCAGCCAAACAGGTCCCGGT
Source organism: Acidimicrobiales bacterium (assembly GCA_035533675.1). Classification (GTDB taxonomy): domain Bacteria; phylum Actinomycetota; class Acidimicrobiia; order Acidimicrobiales; family Bog-793; genus CAIVND01. The sequence continues at coordinate 3,363 of DATLTI010000314.1, forward strand.
CCAGGAGAAACAACCATCGATACCAGCTGGTTCCTCGATATCAATCGCTTTGCCGTGCAGACCCCTTGGGCTCACCCGGTGATGAAATTCCTCGCCGTCTACGGCGTAGGAATATTCGCGCTACTCGTTTTTCTCGCATGGCGCTCCGCACGTCACAGCCCCAATGCCCCAAGGGCGGTCGCTGCCACCGTGTGGGCTGCCTTCGGAACCGTCGCGGCAGTCGGCATCAACCAGATGATCGTTGCCACCGTGCACCGCGCTCGTCCCTATGCCGTGCTTTCGGGCATCGAGACACTTGTTACCCGTTCGCACGATCCCTCATTTCCGTCAGACCACGCTCTGACTGCAGGAGCAGCAACCGCCGGACTGTGGATCATCGCCCATTACACAACAAAGTCAGTCCGAGTCATTGCCATCGTCGCGAGTGTGCTCTCACTTCTCGTTGCCTTTGCGCGCGTCTACGTCGGGGCGCACTACCCAAGTGATGTGATTGTTGGACTTGCCATCGGGGCTGTCATCATGCTCATCGGTTGGTTTCTCCTCGGCGGAATCTTGACCTACATCGCAAAGATCATTGCGAAGATCCCACTGCTGCGCTCTATCGTCAGCTCGTCAAGCGGGCCGTATCGAAGACGAACGTTTTCAACAAAATCGCCGGGAGCCCCCGGTCCGAGGAGGGATAGGCGCTCGGGCCACAGGCCCGAATCACAACGGTCTTTCCTGATGCTCGATAGAGGTCTTGAGCACAGAGAGCGGAGCGCCACCAAATTCCTCATTGTTCTACGCCCGACTCGCCCGGCGAGATCAATGCCTGGTGGACAAATAGTGTGAACTCCACGTAATTCACGACCGAAGTTCTGCTTTGCCAAGCACTACTCCACTCACGTCGACCAGACTCGCGGACAAGATGTCGGAGGCTTTTACATGGAGCGGCACGCCCCACGCGCCGTATCCATTGACAAGATTGAACCGGCCAACGGTCTCCTGGTTGCCGTTGGCGGTCGTGATCTGACACCACACCTCGCCCGACCAATGAGCGTAATCGACGCTCATGAACATCCATGCGGGGCTTCCAGAGGCAAGGTATACCGATCCAAGTCCATGCCCATTGAGCGCGAGTTGCGCTGAAACAGTGTTCGCAGACAGTTGCGCAGAATGGGAATTTCCGTGATCGGTCGCGAGGGCTCCGATTCCAAACCCGAGCACAATCGCGAGAACAGCCGCAGCAGCGGATAGCGCCACGCGAAACGGGCGGTGGCGAGAAACACGCCGGTCATCGAATCGCTTGACAAGTCGCGTTTCGAATCCGATTGGAGGGTCGATCTCTGGAGTGAGTGCCAACAATGCATCTGCCGCGATGACGTTCCCTTCCATCTCTACAGCACAGCGAGAACACGTTTCAAGGTGCTCGAGCACCTCGGCTCTGCGCCGACCCGAGAGAAGTCCGAGCCCGAATTCGACGAGGTCATCGCAGTATGCATCGCAATCTCGCGGTGTACCAGGTTGGTCAATCATTGAACCTCCGCTCCCATAAGCGCCTCGCGCAACCGGGCCATTCCGAGACGGAGTCGACTTTTGGCGGTTCCGAGAGGAATCGCCTCAATCAACGCAATCTCGGCCGCGGTCCTGCCGAACATCGTGGCAAGCACTATCACCCGGCGCTGTTCCATCGGTAGCGTGCGAAGCGCTGCTTTCGCGCGACCCACATCGTCGCTCGTGAGCGCGATCTCATCGGGATCGCGCTCATTGCTGACCAGTGCAATAAAGATCCGTTCATCTGGAGCAGTCGGAATTGCCCGACGAACCCGTACCGCATCAATCGCGAGATTACGCGTAATCGTAAGTGCCCATGTTGCAACACTTGCCCGGCGCGGATCGTAGATCAACGCATGGCGAAAAATTCGTATGAATGCCTCTTGGGCAACATCTTCAGCCATTGACACATCGTGAACGATCGTCAGAGCAAGACCAAAAAGGCGCCGCTGGTATCTGCGCACAAAAACGACGCCAGACTGCTCGTCGCCTCCAGATAGTGCTGCTAGGAGGACCTCGTCAGAGACCTCCTCATCGCTCTGTCGCGAACGTCTCCTCATCGCAATGGTCCCATCAAAAGTCCTACGGCCCGCGAGGTCAAAGAGATCACCGCCTTTTGAAAAAATACCGCTAAATGGAGGCCAAGAGTAGATACGCTTTGACTGTCTTGGCCAGATTGGTCAATTTTGCCAAGATGGGCAATCCTCAAACGAATGGAGCAGATCATGCGACGTTTTCTCGTGGCTGGACTTGGTGCAACTGCACTGTTGATCGCGACGGCGGGTCCCGCGCTCGGATCGGACAACTACGGCGTCATGCCAGGTGCGTCAATCTCCGCGTCACACACCATCTGTTCAGGACACGGATCATTCGGAGCCTTTGGCAAGGTGTACAACTTTGGTTCGGGTATCGTAAATCTGGGTGGAGCCCCGACAGGACCGAACGGTGTTGGAGCAAGTGGCACTGCTACTGGAGCAAACAACTCAGGACTGTGTGGTAACTCATAGAACGCTCGTGCGCTTTGACTAAGCGCTCTTGAGATGAGTACCTACGTGTTTGAGGAGTCTTCGCGCGAGCTCATTTGGAGGGCGCCCACTCGACCAGATCGCGCGTATTGATCGAGTCATTATGAGGCCATGTATCCTGACCTCGACCAGTCTGCCCTCGACGAGATCGGTACTGACCGCAAGTCGACTGAGAACTCCCGGTCCGATACCTGACGCGACAGCTGCTTTAATCGCAGTCGTTGAACCAACTTCTACGAGTGGAATTACTCGATGGCCGAGGTCTTCGAGTTCTCGCTCAAGCACCTCACGCGTTCCAGAACCCATCTCACGAAGCACCAATGGGGTTGCTGAGAATTCAGCAATATCGATCGGCCTCTTTGTAAGCGCCCAGCGATGCGATGGTGCCGTCACCACGAGGAGATCATCGCTTTGGATCACGCGAGAGCTGAATTCACCCGGAACGCTCCATCCTTCGACGAAACCAATATCTGCGCCCTGGGCGCGCATCACCTCGACGACATGTTCAGAGTTGCCCATCTGCAATGAGACCACGGCGTCAGGGTCACTGCGTCGAAGCCAGTTCAGCCATTCAGGGACAAGATATTCAGCAACGGTCATACTGGCAATGATGCGAAGCTGAGTCCTACCCTCCGATCGTGCCGCTGCCACGGCAACGAGTAGGTTCTGCGCATCGACCAACAAGGTCTCGCTCCATTGCACAACGACAACGCCTGCTGCTGTGAGTCGAGCCCGCCCAGATGAACGGTCGAGCAGCCCGAGTCCGAGCGCGCGTTCAAGTGAACGAAGCCGGGTACTCGCGGCAGGCTGGCTTACGCCATGCGCCTGCGCCGCGCGACGGATTGAACCGAGTTCAGCCACGCTTCGCAAGAGATCGAGCGAGCGAAGATCAGGGACCGGCTCGTGCAAAGGCATAATGAAACCTTATACCCCTGCACGGATTTGCGGTCTTTTCACAGGGCCTTTGTCGGCAAAGACTGGGCAGATGATCAAACTCGCTCGCCGGGGTGGAGGACCTCATGTACCGAACGGCGAGACCGTGCCGCGACGCGCCGCATCGAGCCTCGCGTACATCACGAAGATTGCTCCAGGGCTCAGTCTCTCCCTGGCTGTTGCCCTTGTCGCCACCGTACTCGGACACCTTGTGCCCGTCGTCGGCTCGCCGGTCTTTGCCGTCGTGCTCGGCATCATCATTGCAAGTGTGCGCAAGCTCCCAGAGAGTCTTCGCCCGGGATTCGGATTCGCAGGCAGAACGGTCCTGCAGGGCTCGATCGTAATCCTTGGACTCGGACTTTCCTTTCGAGAGGTGCTCTCGACTGGCACCTCGTCGCTACCGGTACTTATTGGCTCTCTTGGTGTAGCGCTGATCGGCGCGCCGCTTATCGGTCGCGCCCTTGGAATCGGTCGGGATCTGCGCACATTGATCGGTGTCGGTACCGGGATCTGTGGCGCATCGGCGATCGCGGCGGCTGACGCGGTGATCGGCGCTGCAGCGGTCGATGTCTCCTACGCGATCGCAACCATCTTCGCCTTCAATGTCATAGCGGTACTCACCTTCCCGTCGCTCGGCCATCTTCTCCATCTCTCGCCACACGGCTTTGGCCTTTGGGCAGGGACTGCGATCAATGACCTCTCATCGGTTGTTGCGGCCTCTTCGATATTCGGTCACGGTGCAACTTCAACTGCCATCGTGGTGAAACTCACCCGGACGCTGATGATCATTCCGATATCGATCACGCTTGGCTTTGCAAGATCGATATCGGCTCGAAAACTCAATCCGAGTCAAACGCGCACCTTTACACTAAGGCTCTTGCGCGGCACACTCCCGGTGTTTATCGGCTGGTTCCTCGTCTCGGTTAGCGCGAACACGATCGGTATTGTTCCCACGCAGTGGCATTCGGGTATCACCCAGGTCGCTCAGGTCTTCATCACCATTGCACTCGGCGCAATTGGTCTTTCCACGCGCTCACGCGACATCACCCAGTCAGGATTCCGCCCACTCGCGCTCGGCGCCATTCTCTGGCTGCTCGTCGGTATTTCCTCGATCGGGCTCGAGAACATTCTCGGTCTCAGCCACGCCTAGATCTCGCGCGGACAGAGGAGTCATTCGGGTCGGAGCACGCGTCCCGGTACGACAACGGTATTGGCGAGATGACCAAACATTTCAACCAGCCGATTCCTCACGTCGCCAGGCAACGGTCCAGCGCCAAACGCGTTGATGTTCTCTTCAAGATGAGCGATCTTGCCCGTTCCAACGAGCACCACGTGCACACCCGGTTCGTGTGCAGCGAAGCGGTAGGAGATATCTGTCAGGCCACCACCAGATCCGAGCGACTCGAGAAAGCCCCACGGATTCTCCAAGTCAAATCCTTCGACGCTGACCGAACCTGAATCGACGAGACGAGCGAGATCTTGTACAAAGAGCTCTGGGCGGCTGAACTGATTCCTCGCAGAGGCCATCACCTCTACAGCGACGTTGTTTTTGATCGTGGCTTGCATTAC
>DATLTI010000315.1:0-1016 GCA_035533675.1 Acidimicrobiales bacterium
AGTCGTTCGATGAACACGTTGTCGATTGCTCGACCCGCGCCGTCCATCGAGATCTGCACCTTTGCATCGATCAAGATGTTGGTGAATGCCTCCGAGGTGAACTGCGATCCCTGGTCGGAATTGAAGATCTCCGGGGTGCCATAGAGGCTGAGTGCCTCCTGTAGAGCAGCAACACAGAAGTCCGCCGTCATCGTGTTCGACACCCGCCAGGAGAGCACCTTCCTCGAATGCCAGTCCATGATCGCGACGAGATACAAGAAGCCTTTCTTGAAGGGGATGTAGGTGATGTCGACTGCCCATGCTTGATTTGGTCTATCAACTCTGACGTTGCGCAGCAGGTAGGGATACTTTGGATGTGCGGGGTGTGCTTTGGTCGTTGATGGCTGGGGGGCGAGTGAACGGATGCCCATCAAGCGCATCAGACGTTGGACGCGTTTGCGGTTCAGCCTGTGACCGCGTCTGCGAAGCACCTTGGTCATCATCCGCGAGCCGTTCTCCGGATGTGCGAGGTAGAGCTGGTCGATTGCCTGCATCAGTGCGAGATTCTCGTCTGACTCTGTCTCATGGCGCTCGTAGTAGTAGGTGGAGCGTGGAACGCTCAGCAGTCGGCACTGTGAGGAGACGGGAAGTTCCAGCTCAGGGTCGATCATCTGTCGTCTCTCCCCAGATGACCAATCACCCCTGGCCGCGAGACTAAAAAATCCCGCTCCATCTCGAGCTTGCCGATCTTCTTGTAGAGCGCATCGACATCGATGGGTGCCTCTGCCTTGACGTGCGAGCTCTCAAAGACACTCGCGGCTGAGTCGAGCAGCTGCTTTTTCCACTTGGCGATCTGTGTCGGATGCACACCGAAGATCTGCGCGAGCTCGGCGGTGGACTTGTCGCCCTTTAACGCCTCGAGAGCAACCTTTGCCTTGAAATCAGGCTTGAATTTGTTTCTTCTTCCCTGCACTTGCACCTCCAGGATGCGTAAGTGCTCACATCTTAGGAAGCTGTCCAGGATCGGGGATCCACTT
>DATLTI010000316.1:0-8758 GCA_035533675.1 Acidimicrobiales bacterium
GCCAACCAACAGCTCGCACATGCGCGTAGGATCTGATTCCACAGGGACTCTCTCTTCTTTTGGCGTTGAACACCATCAGATTTGCAGAGTCCCTGTCTCGCGTCGTGGATGGTTCATACCCCACGCATATCCGAAGTGCCGATTTTCCTTATCCGCTGGCAGGAGATCTTGCAACTTTTCGTAATGTTTCTGCAATGTCATGTGGAAATGGATAGGGTTGTGCAACCTAGGTAATTCACTAGGCGAACGTTATGGTGGACTAGTCATTGAAATGGGGGATTCGTGAGTATCCAGGTAAAAATCAGACAACCGCGGTGGAGCCAGGTCAACCACCGGCGGACAGCGGCAGCGATCATTTCGCTATGTAGTTTGGTCGGATTGATGGTGTCACCGGTGTCAGCGGCGATACATTCAAACTCCGCCAGCCAGAAGGCAAAGACCTGTCGGACGGCAAATGGCATTCGCGTTACGAACGCGGACATCTGCAAGGGCATTGCGTTTTACGCGGGCAAGACCATGACCTTTGTCGACATCGGTTCGATTGGCGGTCCTTTCTACGACCCAGGAGTTGCGCTGCAGCCGCTGCTCAAGGAGTACCTCGGCGTCACCGTCAACATCAGTCCATTCCCGACAGGAAACTCAATTCCCGGTCAGGACTATCTTGCGCGTGCGTTGCCAGACGGACTTACGATCGGAATGTTGAACCCGCTCAATGACATTCAGGACATCCTGACGAAGGTGCCGGGCATCAACTTCAACCCAGCAAGAATGGCCTATCTGGTCCAGAACGGACCCAATGCTTCACCGATCATCGCCGGATCTGGATCGGGTTACACGACCTTTGGCCAGGTTGTCAGTGCCTCAAAGGCTGGCACGCTGAAGATGCTGACCCAGAACACCGGAACGCTGAACACCATTCAGCGCACGTGGATGGGCGTTCTCGGACTTCATCCGCAATACATCGCCGGGTACGCCTCACTTGGCGCAGAGATAACGGGTCTTATCCGTGGCGACGGCCCGATGGGTCTGTTCGACCTCAGCCTTGCCTGTGGCGTTTTGCAACAGAACAAGGCCGTCGTACTTGCAACGTCGATCGTTCCGCCGGTCGGTACCAACTGCCGGAAGTACCTCACGAACGTGCCCACGTTGAAACAGACCGAGAAGCTTTACCCACCAAAGACCGCTCTGCAAAAGACACAGTGGAATACCTTGCTGTCACTCTTTGCAGTTACTGGGAACCCGACGGTCACCCAGACCAGTGTTGCGGGCTTCAAGGTCAATACTCTCCGTGCAGCGATGAAGTGGGCGTATGCTCAGCCGAGCTACAAGACAACAATGCTGGGCTTCTCACAGAACCCCAGCTACCACGATCCTGTTCAAGCGAAGCAGTACTATGAGGAGGCGCTCAAGCTTGGGGCACACGTCGTGTGCTTCATTCAGGGTACCTGTTAGCCGATCACCATTGAATTTGAACCAATAGCTCAGTAGTTTCGAGCTGGCGGATGGAGGAGATATTGCTTCCATCCGCCAGCTCTTCTTTGGCGACACATCTGTATGAAGAGCACGGTCCAACTGGCTTGAGATGTGCCCGGATCTGTCGACGAACGCCGCTCGCTTGAAGTGATTGTTTCGGAAATATGTAGAACAAATGCGTGAAATATCCAGCGCCACCCCTCTCGGTTCGCGTTGATCAGGGTCGCAGATGAGGATTTGGATTCAGTCGAGTTTTCACACACTTGGGAAAGCGCGCTAATTGATCTGGGCATTATCACCACATCGGATGACTTCTTCGTCTCGATGATTGTGTACTTTAAGGATCGAATCGATGGAAAGGTCCATGGAACGGTCGTCGGCGCCGTAGCTTCATCCACCTCGGAAATTCTGGCGGAGATCATTCCCGCGCAGAATATGGCTGACGTGATTGCGAATGACGCCCCTAGCGATCAAGAGGCTGAGTCTGCTCCGGCTTAGTGCGCAGCGGTTAGGCAGCTCCCCTGGAGGACACGCTTCAAGCACGAGCTTGGCCGCTGCGTACGAGTTGGCCAGGAGCCGAAGGAGTTCGATGTTGGCGAGTCGAGGCTCGGCAAGACGATGTTGGATGTTGACATTCCGCTGCCATAAGGCAAAAAGCAGCACCCAACTTGCCAGGCTCAGCACACTAATTCCTGTGACCAAACCGCCCATGAGCGACCTCCTCACGACGCATCCACATCGCGGAGCCTCCGACGGATTTTAGGTGATTCTGGCAGTATCCCGCGCTCAATGCCATCCAGTCCGTAGGGTCTTTCCAGCACCCGCTAGGACAAATGGCACGGACTACGAATGGACTAGTCTCGGCGATCCGAACAGCGGACTCAAGAAGGAAGGGGTAGACACGTGACGGCGCACGACGAAGAGCACCCGATACACGGTTTCACAAGACTCGGGCAGGCGGTGCATAGGCGCACCGTTGATCACCTACCCAGCGATTCCGCATACCAGCGACTCAATAAGGCGGTGGCTATCGGTCTCACCAAGTACATCGGGACCATGACGTGCTTCTGGGTGTTCTGCCTGCTCGCGCTCTTCTCGCTGCCCGCGGTGCTCTCCGGCTTCCACGTGTTCCACAGCGCCTTCCCTGCGGTGATCATCAAGGCGAGCATCATCGCTCTCGTCGCATGGGTAGCCCAGACCTTCATCCAGCTTGTGTTGCTCCCGGCGCTTATGGTCGGCCAGAACCTCCAAAACGCGGCAGCCGACACTCGTGCCGCAAAGACCTTCGAAGACGTCGAGGACGCGCGCAACAGCATCAAACAAGCGCTGCTCCTCCTGGACATTCACACAGAGGGCGGGTTAAAGGTCCTCCTCGACGCAATCGAAAGCCTGAAGAAGACCCAGTAGAGCTATCCGGGCGAACTGACGTGGAACGTCAGTCGTCCGACATTTGACTTCGGCGCCCAGAATCGAACTGGGGAGACGGCTTTGCTGCAGGTTGCCGAGCCTTCGGGAATACCTGCTGACGGCCTTTATCTTCTGACTGATGCTGTCCTGAACCCATCTTGGGCCCACTGCCACGGACATTCGTGGGTACCGACGGAAATGGGTTGCAGGTCTGCCCAACGTCGAAGTGAACGCCCCTCTAATGCGCAAGCGGTCGTTCCATCGGACCAACCCTTGGCGTGCAATCGCACTCGAAGATCAACTCTTCGTCTGACGGAGGGCGTCAGACGCAGGCACACGTCGAGCACAGACCAGCGATTTCGAACGTGTGCGTGACCTCAGAAAAGTGGTACTTGCTCGCCAATCGAGCTGCGAGGGATTCGAGCTCGGGACCTTCGACCTCGATGGTCAAGCCACAACTTCGACAGACCACGTGGTGGTGGTGCCCGCTTCCACACAGCCGATAGAGGCTCTCACCGTCTTCTGTGCGGATGACGTCGACCTCACCTGACTCGCTCATCGTCCGAAGCTGGTTGTAGACGGTCGTCAGTCCCACCCGTTCGCCTCGGCGCCGCAACTCCGCGTAGAGATCCTGGGCCGAGCGGAACACATCCAACTCTCCGAGGAGCTGAGCCACCGCCCGCTTCTGGCGCGTGGAACGCGGCGCGCTCGTGGGCAGCGCCTCTGCGGAATTCGGCCTCATGAGGGCATTCTATCGGTCTATTTGCATTCGTAACGATTCTCATTATAATCTGCTACTGGAAATCACTTCAGATAAGGGGAACGACCTTATGTTCGACCGAAGCCGCTCGAGGACGAGGGCAGCCGTGGGCCTGGTCGCGGGAATTGCGTCTTTAAGTGCATGCCTTGGAACTCCCGCGTCGGCGAGCACGACGGCGAAGATCCCCGTGGTTGCCGCCGAGAGCGAGTACGGCAACGTCGCATCACAGATCGGCGGTCAGTACGTCACCGTCGACTCGATTGAGCGCAACCCGAACACCGACCCCCACACCTACGAGGTGAGTCCGGCTGTCGCAGAGGCGGTGAGCGCGGCACAGGTCGTCATTCAGAACGGGGTCGGTTACGACACTTTCATGAACAGGATCGAGTCCGCGTCACCGACCGCGAAGCGCAAAGTGATGACGGTGCAGACCCTGCTCGGCCTCCCCAACAGCACGCCGAACCCCCACCTTTGGTACAAGCCGGCGACGATGCCTGCCGTGGCGAAGCAGATCGCCGCGGACCTTTCAGCGCTTCAGCCTTCGCACGCGGCGTACTTCCGATCGAACCTCAGCGCCTTTGACAACTCGCTCAAGCCGTGGATGAATGCGATCGCGTCGTTCAAGGCGAAGTTCGGCGGAACGACTGCGGCGACGACCGAGCCGGTAGCGGACTATCTCCTCACCGCGATGGGCATCGACAACCTCACGCCCTTCGGGTTCCAAGCCGACATCATGAATGGCGTCGATCCGTCGCCTCAGGACATCTCGCTCGAGAACAGCTTCTTCACCAAACACAAGGTCAAGGTGTTCTGCTACAACCAACAAGTTGTCGACGCGCTCACGATCTCCATCCGCCAGACGGCCGAGAAGGCGGGGATACCGGTCGTTGGGGTGCACGAGACGATGCCGACGCCCGGCTACGACTATCAGTCCTGGATGCTCGCCGAGGTCCACGCGATCCAAAAGGCAATCACCGACAAGATCTCGACCGAGAAGCTTTGAGTAACCGACCTGCCGACGAGGTTCTCGCCGTTGAGGCCGTCGACGTCTGGCTTGCAGGGCGCCGAATTCTCGAGGCTGTCTCCTTTGAGCTGCACGCCGGGGAGTTCACTGGCCTGATTGGTTCGAACGGGGCCGGCAAGACGACACTCTTTCGGGTGATTCTCGGGCTTCAGCGACCGAGCGCGGGGCAGGTCCTCGTCGAGGGCCTGCCGGGTAGCCGACGGAACCGCTCGATCGGTTACGTCCCGCAGAAGGCCGTGCTCGACTCCGACATCCCACTTCGCGCCCGCGATCTCATCGCGCTCGGAATCGACGGGAATCGCTTTGGCATGCCGATTCGTTGGGCGAAGCGGGCGGCGCTCGTCGAGGAGATGCTGCACGCGGTCGATGCGACGCGCTTCGCCGACTCGCGCGTCGGTCAGCTTTCAGGGGGCGAGCAGCAGCGCGTCCTCATCGCCCATGCGCTCATCAGCCGACCAAAGCTGCTCCTGCTCGACGAGCCACTTGCCAACCTCGACATTCGGAGTGGCCAGGAGATTATCGAGTTGCTCTCGCGCATCTCGAGGGAGCAGCGCGTCGCGGTGTTCCTCTCCGCTCACGAGATGAACCCGTTGCTCCCGGTGATGGATCGCATCGTCTACCTCGCCGGTGGGCGAGCAGCGAGCGGTACCGCGGAGGAGGTCGTTCGTCCCGATGTGCTCGGCAAGCTCTACGGTCACCACGTCGACGTGCTCCACGTGCATGGCCGGATCCTCGTCATTGCTGGGCATGGGAGCGGCGACGAGGAGGTTCTTGCCGTGAGCCCCGATCTCGTGGTCGGTTAGCTCATGCACCGGATCTTCGAAGCGGGATTCTTTTCGAGTGAGCCCGTGCGTGTCGCTCTCTGGATCGGCGCGCTCATCGCGGTCGTTTCCGCATTGGTCGGAATGTTCACCGTCATGCGCGGTCAGTCATTCGGTGGGCACGCGCTGACCGACGTCTCGACGGCCGGGGGATCAGGCGCGCTCTTGATCGGGATGGCCCCGCTCGCCGGATTCGTCGCCGGAGGCGTCCTCGGGGCGGGCGTCATGGAGGCGATCGGCGTCCGGCGCGCGCGCGGGCGCGATCTCGCGACCGGGATCGCGCTCGGAGCGGCGACGGGTTTCGCTGCTCTGTTCTTGTACCTCGATACGACAACCGGCGCGACGACGGGTGCATCGCAGCAGATTCTCTTCGGGTCGATCTTCGTCCTTCAGTCCTCGACCATCCCTTACGTCATCATTTTTGGTGGCGTCGCGCTCTGCCTGATCGTGTTCTTGTACCGGCCGCTCCTTTTGAGTTCGGTCAACGACGAGATGGCGCGCGCACGCGGCGTGCCGGTTCGCACAGTCGGTGCGCTCTACATGTTGGCCCTCGCCATCGCCGTCGGGCTGTCGTCGCTCGTGATCGGCACGATCCTGTCGACTGCGCTCTTGATCGGGCCCCCTGCGGTCGCGCTTCGCCTGACCAAGCAGATGCGGTGGGCGATCGTCCTCGCCGTCCTGATCGGCATTGGAGCGACGTGGCTTGGCGTGCTTCTCGCCTACGACAGCTACTACTGGGGCTCGGCGAAGAATGGTTGGCCCGTCAGTTTCTTTATCGTCGCCATCGTCTTTGTGACGTATCTCGCGTCTGGGTTGCCGAGGGTGTTTTCCGGCAAGCGCCAAGCGGTGCCGGAGTTGGTGGATCCGAACCTCGTCGTCGGTCACCTCGATGCCTGAGCTTGAAGTCGACACCGAAGAGGGGGTCAGATGTTCACGGGTTTCATGATGAATGCCTGGACGATCGCGACGATCGTGGCGGTCGTCGGCGGCGTAGTCGGGTTCTTCGTCGTGTTGCGTGGGTCGGCCTTCACCGCGCACGCGATTCCGAAGGGCGCCTTCGCGGGCGCAGCCGGAGCGAACCTCGTCGGACTGAACACCCTTCTCGGTCTCGCCGTGTTTTCCTTGCTTGCCGCGCTCGGCATCGGGTCGCTCGGACGTCGCGGTCGCCACGACGTTGTCACCGCGCTTGCGCTCGTCATGATGCTCGCACTCGGCGCGCTCTTCTTAAGCCGAAGCACCGAGTACGAGCCGGAGATCTTCGCGCTCCTCTTCGGCGAGGTGCTCGGGGTGAGCACGAGCGAAATCCTGCCTGTCGCTTTGCTTGGTGGCCTCTGCTTGGCAGGGGTGGCGTTTTTGTACCGCCCGCTCATGTACTCCTCTGTCGTCCCCGAGGTCGCCGAGGCTCGGGGAGTCAGCCGCAACCGCATGGAGATGGCCTTTCTCGTCACGATTGCAATCGCGACAGCGATGACCGTCCCCGTCGTCGGGGCGCTGTTGATCTTCAGCCTGATGATCGGGCCACCGGCCGCCGCCCGGTCATTCACAGACCGACCGCTTTTTGCCATCGTGCTCTCCGTCGTGCTTTCGCTGGTGACGGTATGGACCGCGATCGCAAGCTCGTATCTGACCAACTGGCCGGTGGGATTCTTCGTGGGATCGTTCAGCGCCTGCTGTTACGGCCTCGGTCGGGCTTGGGCGACGTGGCGGCAGCATCGCGTCGTGAACAAGCCCGCCCCGGAGTTCATTGTGGCGTGACTCTCACTGAGTGGAACGGATGAGCGCTAAGGAGATGGTTGGCAGAAAGCTCACGCGCAGGGAAAGGCCCGAGCTCCTTACCGCCCGAGGCTCGGCCCCTCGCGTTCCGGCGGTGGCGGAGGTGGTGAGGAGTAGCCGTCCCTGCTCAAACGCCTGAGGACCGCCTCGATCACCGCATTGCCTGATTGGCGCGAAGGTAGGCCTGTTGACCTGCGCTCGCTCCGTTCCCCTGCCGTCCACCGATCAACGGCATGGCTTGCTGAGGCAACGTAGGAGAGAGGCCAACGACGAAGGGGGCATTCAGGCGAAGGTCGGCGTACTCTTTCACTCCCAGCTCCAATAGCTCGGGAACTGGCTGAGCACTTCGACGCCTATGTAGACACTGAACCCGAGTCCTGGGTATTCACCCGGAAATCAGGACGACCGCTTCGACGTCAGGACTTGTCCCATGCATGGAAAGACGTTTGTGCTTTAGCGGGTGTAAAAGGAGCGACTCCTTATGACCTTCGTCACCACACAGCGACACTAAGTGCTCGTGATCCAATGTGACATTGAAGGAATTAATGGTGATGATGGGACATTCAAGCCCTCGCACTGCACTCATCTATCAACACGCAACTGCTGAACGTGACAGAGCGCATGCTGACTATCTTGAAACTGTCAATACAGCCGCAAAAGTTCATCTAAGGCCAAGGTCGTTCATATCCGTTCATAGCGTGACGCGGTATAGATCGGCGAGAAGACATTGGAACTCTAACGATAAAGTGCCATTGAACTGCTCTAACTCCTGGAGGCGGCGCATCACAAGGAGTTCACTTTGACCGACCAAGGGCATCGAGGAATTTTGCAACGATCGGGCCGCAAGTCGGGCCACCATTACCCCCGTCGACAACGAGCGCCGCGAACGCGATGTTGCCGTTAAAGCCGAAAAGCCATGCGTCGGTCGGTAGTGGATTGCCCGTTCCATATTCAGCCGTTCCCGTCTTCGCGTAGGTACCGGGTGGAAGTCCTTGGTTCGCGGCCGTTCCGCTGGCAACGACATCGGCCATCATCTTGTGCAGGTCTCCGACAAGTCCCTTGCTCAAAGAGTGTGTCGGGGCATGATCGTCCGGAGCACCGACGACGAGTCGCGGCTCGCGGACTGTCCCGGTGTCGATCGCTGCCGCCAGCATCGCCATGTCCAAGGGGGACATCAGCACCTGCGCCTGCCCAATTGACGTCGCGGCGAGGTCTGCTTCGTTGGTCGGTGTCGGGACTGCTCCACCGAACGCTGGAAGGCCCATTGCGGGAGTCTTTCCGATGTTGTAGAGCGCCGCGGCCGTAGGCAGGCTCGAAAGATTGAGGTGCGAGGTCGCAAGGCCGATGAAGGCGGTGTTACAGGACTCGGTGAAGGCCTGCGCGAGGTTCTCGACCGGTGACTCGCCCTCGGCGTTGTGGAAGACCTCGCCGCCGACGGTGATCAAGGTCGGACAGCTTGCCGATGACGACGGTGAAAGGCCCGCGTCGATTAGCGCGGTA
>DATLTI010000317.1:0-1318 GCA_035533675.1 Acidimicrobiales bacterium
CGCCCAGGCTGGAGCCGTCCCTTTTTAACGATCCTCTCGGGATCGATAGGAAGCACGCCGACCTCCGAGGCAAGGACGACCAAACCGTCCTCGGTTACCCAGTAGCGCGCCGGACGAAGCCCGTTGCGATCCAGCACTGCACCAATCTGGGTTCCATCGGTAAACGCAACAGCTGCTGGACCGTCCCAAGGCTCCATGACACAGCCGTGATAGCGGTAGAAGGCTTTGCGCTTCGCGTCCATCTCCGCGTGGTTCTCCCAAGCCTCAGGGATCATCATCAACATTGCATGTGGAAGCGAACGCCCTCCAAGGTGCAAGAGCTCAAGTACCTCGTCAAATGTTGCAGAATCGCTCGCTCCAGGCGTAGCGATTGGAAAGAGCCGGTCGATCTCTCCGGGAATAAGGTCGCTTTCAAGCAGCGCCTCGCGAGCGCGCATCCAGTTACGGTTGCCTGCCACCGTATTGATCTCGCCATTATGCGCAATCAGACGGTAGGGGTGGGCGAGCGGCCATGACGGAAAGGTGTTGGTCGAAAACCGTGAGTGCACAAGCGCAATAGCGCTCTTCATCCTCTCGTCAGAGAGATCCAAAAAAAACGGTCGGAGCTGATCTGTTGCGAGCATGCCCTTGTAGACAAACGTCCTTGACGACAGCGATGGGAAGTAGACGCCGGAGATCTCGTTCTCGATCCGTTTTCTCGCCACGTATGCGAGACGCTCGAGGACGATACCTGAGGCTCCGGCAAACCGTCCCGCCGGGTCAGCGCGAAAGAACAGCTGCATAAAAGCTGGGGCGACCTCCTGAGCGCTCTCGCCAGCGACCTCAAGCGCCACGGGCATCTCGCGCCATCCGAGAGCAATGCATCCTTCCGATGCAAGAACCTCAGCGATGAGTGCCATTGACTTGGTTCTTTGTTCCTCGTCGGTTGGCAAAAAGCACATTCCGCTCGCGTAGCTTCCAATAGGAGGCAGCGTGAAAGGAACGGAGGCGGAAAAGAACTCATGTGGCATCTGGATGAGGATCCCGGCGCCATCGCCGGTTCGCGGGTCTGCACCAAAAGCTCCACGATGCGCAAGGTTTTCAAGGGCAGTCAAGCCGAAATCTACGATCGAATGGCTTGGCCCATTATGCATGTCGGCCACGAAGGCCACTCCACACGCATCGTGTTCAAAGCGCGCGTCGTAAAGGTCGGTTGGACTCGTATTCGTACTCATAGCGTCCCTTGTCGTGATGAAGAGGTTGGTCCCCATCTGCTGTCAACTTTGGCCCTGGGACGCCATTGGCCCGAGAGTGAATACTTTATCCGACAATCGCTTGG
>DATLTI010000318.1:0-1095 GCA_035533675.1 Acidimicrobiales bacterium
GAGTCCCAGTCATAGATTGCGTTCAACTTTGAACCAACGAAGCCTAAATTGCCGACCCTCCAGTCAAAGTGGCCAATCACAAGCTCCTTGGTGAGAGCCGCGAGGCGCCGCCGGGCGGACCACGCAAGTTCATCGATCCACTCAGCTCCCCGACTCGTAGCTTCGAAGTCAAAACGTGGTGAATGTGGGGTGGGCCAAAGAGACCCACCGGGTTCGCCAAGTATCGCCGGCGAACCGAGACCGTGCACATCTACGATTTTGCGCCCCGCTGAGATGAGGCGACACAACTCTTGCGCGAGAGCCTCGCGCGTCTCAATGTCATGGCCGTTAACAGTGTCACCCGGGATCAACTCCTCAAACGTTGCGATCCCAGCACCAAACTTCGATGGTCTAACCAATGGTCGCGGCACCGGTAGTCCCATCAAAGAGAGTTCAAGTTGCACGCGCTGAATCGCCGCAAGCCTCGGTTCTGAAGCTCGCCAGTGATGCACTTTCATGACTACTTCTTGTTCATTAAGCCCAGCACCGACGACGATGCCGACGCTGTGACGATAAAAGATCGGTACAGGAAAGGTACCGAACTGCTCTGCTAAGAACACCTCCATCCGGCGGGCAATCACTTGAGGGTCGCCAGTGCCGAAGATCTCGCGTTCGAGCACGTCGTCTCCGCTAGCCAATACCTCATTAATAAGTGTGACGAGACGCGCCATTCGTTTAGTGTCGCACAGCCTCGGGCCCGCTGTCGCGTTAGGTCTTCAACGCCCCTTCAAAGCACCCTGCGGTGAAGACGCCGGTGCCTGGGGCGAGAAATGTCACGTCGGGCTTCCCACACCAACTAAGCAATAATGGAATATGGGGAATCCTTATTGGCCGTTGTTTGATCTTCGAATCCGGACACAACGCGTCGAGATTCGCTTACCAAGTGATGATGACCTGATAGAGCTCGCGCGACTCGCCTTAAAGGGAGTTCATGATCCGACTCGCATGCCGTTCCTTCATCCTTGGACCGATGAGCCATCGCCTCAGCTCGAACGAGGAATGATGCAGTGGGGATGGCGTCATCGCGCCGAATGGACTCCCGATAACTGGAGTTTT
>DATLTI010000319.1:0-8923 GCA_035533675.1 Acidimicrobiales bacterium
ATTCGCGATGACGCTTGCCGCTGTTCGGAAGGCTGTCGGATTCACGCAAGAAAGGCTTGCAGAGCAAGTCGGCACAAGCCAAAGTCACATTTCTCAGATCGAAGCGGGTGGCGACTTGCTTGTCTCGACCCTTTTGTCCTACCTCCGAGGGGCTGGCATTGGAGCAGTCACGCTCATCGTTACGGCTCCTTCCGGTGATCATGTTTCAGTCGACTTGTCATCGATGATCGAGCGGCCAGCAAAGGCCTCGGAATCAGTTGAGCGATAGCGACGTTCGACCTCGATAATGAATACATAATGAGAGTGCCGAAAATCGTTTTGCTTTAATACGCGGTGAGCACCGAACGATGGGTCGAGAGTAGAAGCTGTGCTTGACGGCGTGCATCGGATGTCTGCGTTTAAGGCGCTCCACCCGTACGACCGCAACAATATGAGTATGGGCTCTTAAAACCCTTTTCACTCGTTCAACGGTTCGAGGCATCGTCGCGGTATTTTGCCATGCTGACGGTCCTGGTCGTGGCCCAACAAATTGGCCACGACCAGGAACTTGTTTCTTGAGGCGGCGCCCAGAATCGAACTGGGGTGGAGGACTTTGCAGGCCCTTGCCTAAGCCACTCGGCCACGCCGCCGCTCGCTACAACCCTAATGGGTCTGCAAGGCTTGCATCGAATGGGGCGTGCTTTCCACCGAGCCGCTGGCTGGTGAGCCTTTCTAACCCTGAACTTTGAGCGCGGTGACTAGACCATGCTCCAGTCCGTTGGTGAGGTTAACGGAGAGGGCTGAAGGGGTGTCGTGCCAGCGAAACAATCGGCTAGCTTCGACACGAGTGACAGATGGTGATGACTCAGGGAGCATACGATGGAACTTGCACTAATCAGGAATGGACATCATCTTCTGTTCGGACCTTTCGTGGTCATCTTGCTTTTCGGCGGTTTGATCTTTCTTGTCACCTCGCGCTCTCGCAAGCGAAGGTCCTCTGGAGGATCGACGAGCGCGTCAAACTCTGTTGCTCAACACGATGTGATGTCGAGTTCGTCGGCCGAGCGCATCCTCTCGGAGCGTTTCGCGCGAGGCGAGATAGATCTTGATGAATACCGCGAGCGTCTCGTCGCGCTACGCGAGAATCCAGACGACGCGCGCGGGAACGGTCAAGCGCCGACTGCGTGAAATCCTCCGTCGACGTGGATCATTTCACCCGTCGTCTTTGGGAACCAGTCAGAGAAAAGCGCCACGCATGCTCGCGCTACTGAGTCACCATCGGCATTGACATCCCATCCAAGCGGTGCTCGCGCCGCCCAGATTGATTCAAAATTTGCAAACCCTGGTATCGATTTTGCGGCAATTGTCCGGATCGGGCCAGCAGCTACGAGATTGACGCGTATGTGTTGTGGACCAAGATCGCGTGCGAGATAGCGCGTGAGCGATTCAAGTCCAGCCTTCGCGACGCCCATCCAGTCGTATCCCGGCCAAGCCTGGGTCGCGTCGAAGTCAAGTCCAACTATTGATCCACCGCTATCGCTCTCGAGCAACGGCGCGAATGCTTCGGCGAGCGATTTCAGCGAATAGGTTGATACTTCAAGCATCGTTGATACGTCGCTCCAAGTTGCGGGCATCATGCCATTGCCAAGACAGATACTCGGTGCAAATCCGATTGCATGCAAGAGGCCATCGAGACTGCCAAGACGTTCCTTGACCAGTGTGGCGACTCGCGGGGCATGACTGGGATCTTGCACATCAAGTTCAAATACCTCCGGAGGAGTCGCGAGTTTGCGAGCGGTGCGCTTTGTCAGCGAGAGGCCGCGTCCAAATCCCGTTAAGGCGATGGTCGCGCCCTCGCTTTGCGCGAGACGCGCGACGGAAAATGCCAGCGAATCGTCGGTAAGCACGCCGGTGATCAACAGCTTCTTTCCCTCGAGGATGCCCACGGGAGGTCCTTTCTTCGCGGTATCAGGAGAACGCATTCGCCTGTTGAGATCCAAACAGCGAGGATAGTTGGCGAGCCGCTGCTCTGATGAAGAGCGCAACAAATGGCTTGACCTGCGAGTTATTGCTCGCGTTGCCTGAGGGATTTTCGGTGATGTCGTCGGATCCTTAGGATGTCTCCATGCCCATGTCACTACCAGGTGGAGAGCAGCTGACCGGGTCACAATCAAATCTTCGTTCGAGCACGCGGCTGTCATTTGCGATTGCACTTCTTGAACGAGTTATTGGCGCATTTGCTGTGCTCTATCTCATCACTTGGCTGTTAAGTGTGATGTCGTTGCACGTCTTTGCGGGAAACTCTGACGGGGCAACCGTGGTTCTCGAGGGCCAGTCGATCAGTTCGGGGAATCTTCTGTTGCATGGTTGGGGCCTTTCGAACGATTCGTTCTGGAGCATCGACGCAATGTTCTATGCGTTGTTTGCCCGCTTTGAAGGAGTGACAAAGGCAGCGCTCCATGTGGTGCCAGCATTCATTGCCGCGCTGATCGTCTTTCTTGGGCTCTGGTTTGTTCGCGACGAGGATCGATCGTGGCGATTCTATTTTGCTGGTGGCGTTTTGTTCCTGATTCTCGCGTTGCCAAATCCCGACCTGAGTTTTTTTCTTCTTCAGGGCCCTTGGCACGTAGGTACTGCGCTTTATTGCTTAGTCGCATTTGCTGCGCTCGCTGAAGATCGCTGGAGCGTCGGATTTATCGTCGCCGTGGTTGCCCTTGTCGCCGGGTTCCTCGGTGATCTCGCGACAGTCACATTCGGGATGATTCCAGTGATTTTTGCGGGATTGACCGAGATGGTGCGGATGCGTTCATTCCGCCGCGGGCTTCCAGCTGTCGTCGCGGGTCTCGTCGCAATTGTGCTCGCGAAACTGTGCAGATTGATCTTGAGTCATGTCGGGGCGTTCACACTCGCCAATGGCATTACCCACGCGGCTTCAAGCAGATATATGACCAACATCGGTCACTCGATGACGTGGATGGCCAGTCTGCTGGGCGTGACAAAACTTGCGATTGGCCCTTCTTCGACGCTGAGTGGTGACACAATCACCAACGGCTCTGGGCTTTCGCGCCTTGTCCATATTCCCCTGGTGTGTATCGCCGCAATCGGCATCGCATTTTCGCTGTATGTGTTTGTGCGCGGCCTCATCATCGGTGACCACAAAGCCAAGCGGTCAGCCCGATCGCTGAGAATTGACGCGCTGCTGTTGTCGGGGATCGCGGGATCGATAGCGACCTTTGTCTATCTCTGTCCGAACAACAACGCTGATTACGCGCGCTATCTCACTGCTGCATTGATCTTCGGAGCGATCTTGTCTGCAAGAATGTTTGCTCGCGCCTTGCATTCGATACATCAGCCACGGTCGATATTGTCATTGGCTCTCGCCACGATTTTGCTCATCACGGTCGTTGGAATTGCCACAGGCAACAACCTTTTAAAACCGAGGGCGAACCAGCCAACCGCGCAGGTCGCGGCTTTTCTTGAACAACATCATCTAACCATTGGTATCGGCGACTACTGGAGTTCATCGATCGTGACCGTATCGAGTGGAGATCGCGTTGTTGTCCGACCCGTTATTACCGACCTGACGAGAACGATCGTTCGATATGGGCGACAGACTGATTCGAATTGGTATGACGGAGCCAAGTTCCAGTTTCTTGTCTATGACGTCACCCATCCGTGGCGAGGCATCAACGCGACGACGGCGATCACGTCTTTTGGCAGGCCAAAGGTTGCCTATGTCGTCGGGAACTATCGCGTCATCGTCTGGCCAAAACCGTTGATGCTCTCTGCGGTCGGATTTACCCGCGGCTAGGACGTGAGCCGGTCAGCTCGCCATAGAGCTGTGCCGTCTCAGGATGTACGCCGCGCAGTGGATCACCATCGATTTCGAGAATGAGCGCAAGCTGGCGGAGTGTTGATTCGACACCAGCGCGGTTGCCGAGTGCGTCTGCTGAGCGCATCAGGAGACGGTGGAGTCTTTCGTCAAACGGGCAGGCGCGCAATGCCTGCTTTGCCGCCCATGCGCACAGTTCGGGATCGTTCTCTGACAGCGCGAGATCACCGAGACGAAGCGCCACTGAGGCAATTTCATGTTCAATCTCCGCGAGGAATCCCTCAAAAACCACCCACTGCCCCTGGGCGAGATCATCAAAAGGACGTCCGCGTACCAGCGAAAGTGCCCCGCGCCAGTCTTGTTTCGCGTCCGATCTCGCAAGACGCTGGAAGTCTTTCCAGTCCGAGCCAAACTCGACGAGAAGGTGTCGTTCGCCATTTCTGCGTAGGCGCGGGCGTCCATCGCCTGCGAAGCCGACGATTCGTCTCGCCTCCGAGAGCCGGTTGTTGATGGTCTGCTGGGGAACGCGGCGGTCGGGCCAGAGCGCGGCTGTCCAGCTTCTGCTCGTTGAGCCACCGGGATGTAACGCGAGAAAGACCACGAGCTCGGTGAGCTTTGGATGTCGTTCCAATGGATAGTCGGTGCCTCCCAGCATCACCGGACCGAGGATCTTGATGCTGACCTCGGGATTCCCCGGACTCTGGTCGAACAGGGTGTCATTGGAGGTTCCCGGAGGCTGTCGTTTTGGATCGATTCCATGGAACTCTGGACGGACGAAGAACTGTCGTCCTCCAGCCTCGTCGAATGCGATAAGCGCCTCGGCCTCTGGGTGTGAACCGAGCGAGAGAACACGTAGTGTCACAGAGGTTGGGGCGAGTCTGCGGAGCTCTTTGATCACATTCTGATCCGGATCGATTGCGAGAATGAGCAGAGAGGTCGTCGAACTTCGCAGATGTTCGAATGGTCGATCACCTGCCACGATCTCTTTGACGAGGGAGCGGACGCTGTCAAACGGCGGGTCATCAAGCACCCCTGGGAGGGAGAAGATCTCAGCGTGGTCCTGGCACAACCCCGCAATCTCAACGAGAAAGTCCGCCTTTATCCGGTCTGGCCCGACACAGCCGATCTGGGCAAATGGGCGAAGGTCGACCGTGCAGGACGGTCTTTGCGGCTGCGACTTGGCGCTTGGGACGTTTTTATCCGGAACTGGTGTTGCTGGAGTTTGCATTCGGCAGTCCTCCCGTCGCCATTTCCCGCTCGAACCGACTTCGTTGTCAGATACTTCAGCGCGGTATCTTGTCGGCACCGCCTACCGCTAGTTCTACCGTTTGTATACGCCCAGCGCAATAGTTCTACCGTCTGTAGAAGCCCAGCGCAATCAACTTCTCAGCAGGCTGCGGGCGCATCGGAACGGGAGAAATCCGGTACCGCACAGAGGGATTGACCACCGTTGGCTGCTACAATGGCTCCGAACTTGTGCGGGATTCGTTGGGGAACGTGGGCTCGCGCCCACGTTCTTGTTTTCTCCGGCGCCTATTGCTTCGGTGACGGATTGTCGGACCATGACAACTAAAGAAAGGAGGTGGCCAGATGTCAGCAGACCTGCAGACGCTCGAGGAGGCCATCTCCGGACTCCTCGATGGGATCGATGTCGATCTTGTCGATGTTGAGCTCCGCCAAGGCGCGCTCTGTGTCACGGTAAGTCACCGGGACGGTCTCGATCTTGAATCACTCACCCATGCCTCGCGCCTCGTCAGTGACTTCCTCGATGCTCATGAAGAGCTCACGCCCACAGAGCCGTTTGAACTTGAGGTCTCAAGTCCAGGCCTTGAACGAAGACTTCGGCGACCTCAGCATTTCGCGAAGGCAATCGGTCAGGTCATCGCAGTGCGCACGATCAACTCCGCACCCGGTGAGCGACGCGACGAGGGACAGCTCGTTCGCGCCGATGAGCTGGGTATCGCTCTGTTGTCGAATGATTCAAAGACTCTTCGCGAGCTCACCTACGAGATGATCGACAGAGCGCACACGGTCTTTGACTGGAAGGCAGCGCTCGCGCAGGACAAGCGCGCCCGTATGGCCGAGACGGATCAACCAGAGGGCTTGTCTGGCGCATCGGACGGGCGAGACAACACATCGGCGAGTACGCCGCAGAGGGAGAACGAGAGATGACGACAGCGAACTTCGAATTTCTAGAGGCGCTGCAGCAGATCGCGCGAGACAAGGGCATTGCGGTTGACACTTTGCTCGAGGCTCTGGCGAACGCGCTGGTCGCTGCATACAAACGGTTGCCAACCGCCGCCGAAGAGGCCTTCGTGACGATTGACTCTGATTCTGGAGAGATCCGTGTCTATGGCCAGGAGCTCGACGATGATGGCAATGTCGTACGCGAGTGGGATGACACTCCCAGTGATTTTGGTCGTATTGCCGCCCAGGCTGCAAAGCAGGTCATCTTGCAGCGCATCCGAGAGGCAGAGCGCGATCTTAAGTACGACGAATACGCGGGACGCGAGGGAGACATTGTCACGGGGATCATTCAACAGAGTGATAATCGCTACACCCTGCTCGATCTTGGAAAGGTCGAGGCTCTCTTGCCCCAGGCAGAGCAGGTGCCCCATGAGCGCTACGACCATGGCGCGCGCCTCAAGGCCTACATCGTCGAGGTGCGAAAGACCGCAAAGGGTCCACAGATCGTCGTATCGCGGTCACACCCCGGTCTCATTCGCCGGCTCTTTGAGCTTGAAGTTCCCGAGATCTCCAATGGTGTCGTCGAACTCAAGGCCTGTGCACGCGAGCCTGGACACCGTACGAAGATCGCCGTCTGGTCAAATGACCCCAACGTCGATCCCGTCGGAGCATGCGTCGGTGCCAGAGGCGCGCGCGTACGAATGGTAACCAATGAGCTTCGCGGCGAGAAGGTCGACATCGTGCCGTTCTCTGATGACCCTGCCGAGTTCGTCGCCCGAGCGCTTCAACCTGCAAAGGTGCAAGAGGTGCGTCTTGATGAAGAGACCGGTACGGCAATGGTGATTGTCCATGACTACCAGCTCTCGCTCGCGATCGGGAAAGAGGGCCAGAACGCAAGACTCGCGGCTCGCCTTACCGGATGGCGCATCGACATCAAGTCAGAGACCCAGCTTGCTGACGAGGAGTCGGGATATGCCTCTGAGGCATGGGCCGAAGGTGAATGGATCGAGGCCGCTGATGGGTCGATGGTCTTCCAGCCGGCCGGTGGTGGAGAGCCGATCACGATGGAGAGCTGGCAAAAGGGTGGGGTAAACGCCCAGCCGACAGATCAAGAGCAGCCAGCCTCCGAGCCAGCATCCGAGCCGGCACCTGTGGTTGAACTGGTGACCGAATCCACAGAGGCGGTCGAAGCCAGTGACTCTGGCACCAAGAGTGAGGCATAGCAGGGATTGTCTGGTCGACCGGTTCGCACCTGTGTGGGCTGTCGGCAGCGATTCGCTGTCGAGGATCTGGTGCGGATCACGATCGATAGACGGAGTCATCTTGTCCCCGGAGGGTCTTCGAGTGGACGGGGAGTCTGGCTCTGCTCGGGCTCTCGCGAGTGTGTTCTAAGGGCCGAGCGGTCAAAGGCCATTGGCCGGGGACTGAAGGTGCAAATCTCGCAAGAGCAGATGCGGTCGCTCGTCGAGATGCTCTTGAGTGAGCAGGAGAAGGGGAGTACCTCGAGCAGCCCGAGCACGGTTGTCTCGTAGGTGTGCGAGGATAGGAGTACGGCTTTAGCCGTCTGAGAGGCGTGTCACTTGGATGCGCTGAGAAGGGACTGTCGAGTAGTTGGCGAAGAAGATCCGCGTCTACGAGCTTGCACGCGAGCTTGGACTTACGAATAAAGAGGCACTTGACCTCTCCATTGCCCTAGGGATTGGTGTCAAAAGCCACTCGTCGTCGATTGAAGACGCTCAGGCAGACCGCGTTCGCCGAAAGGCAAAAGCCGAGGGCCTTGTGCGCGAGGTCCAGCCCGAAGAGCTAGTGCCGGCCAAGAAGGCCCCAGCCAAGAAAGCTGCAGCCCCGAGGGCAGCAGCACCGAAGGTGGTCGCCCCAGTTGAGCCAGAGACTGTGGACCTTCACGACACGGTTGATGCTGCGGTCGCTCAAGTGCCACATCCAGTGCCTGTCGTGAGCGCCCCAGCAGTCGCACCGACGAGTCTTTTTGAGCCCCCAGCCCTTCCAGACGAGCCAGCGGCAGAACACCGAGTGGTGAGAAGTCGGCCGGCGAGCCAGGTAAGCGAACCACCGCGTCTAGCGCCAGAGCGCCTGCTTCCTCCGCGCGCCCCCTCCGCTCCGCCGCGTGGAACCGTTCCCTCGGCCCCGGAGATCTCGCGATCAACCTCGCTGACGCCATCACAGGATCGACGACCGCTGACAAGTCCGACCGGTCGTCCGATTCCTCCACCACCAGGTGGCCCACTCCGTTCAGCAACTGGTCGTCCGATTCCTCCCCCTCCAGGTGGAGGTCGTCCCACAGCCCCTTCGCCAGGTCGTCCAACCGGTCCCGGTGGACCAACTCGTGGCCCACGCCCAACAGGTGCCCCACGTCCTGGTGGAACTGGAACCTCGCGCCCTGGTGGTTTTGCTGGCGGTTCGTCGCGCCCTGGGGGTTTCTCGGGAGGCACCGGTGGCAGTCGTCCATCAACGGGAACTGCAGGGATGCCCAGTCGTCCAGGAGCTGGTGGTGCTCCGGGAGGGCCACCGGGTGGTCCTCCACGTGGCGGACCCGGTGGTCGTGGCCGTCCGCCACAACGCAGGACACAGAGACGTCGAAGGAACACCGAAGAGCTTGAGCCATACCAGCCGGTCGTCTACAGCGCCTCGAATGCGCCGGTCCCCGAAAACGAGGTCATCATCGAGCGTGGCTCGACGCCGCAAGAGGTCGGTCCCAAGCTGAACCGGTCCTCTGGTGACATCATCCGTTTCCTCTTCCTTCAGGGCGAAGTCGTCACCGCAACACAGTCACTCTCTGAGGACATGATCGAGCTGTTCGCAGCCGAAATCGGTGCGCGGGTCAAGCTTGTCGATCCAGGTGAGGAGCAAGAGGCCGCCCTGCAGGCGCGCTATTTTGCCGAAGTCGATGAGGACGAGGATCCCGCG
>DATLTI010000320.1:0-7163 GCA_035533675.1 Acidimicrobiales bacterium
CGATCTTTCTTACGAGAAGCAACTCGAACAACTTCAGCAGGTCAGACGGGGTCTCGCAGACATTGCGACGGCGCGAAAGCGCATCGAGCTCCAGGCAACTCAGCTCAAGGCAAGTGCCGAAAAACTCAAGCAGCAGGCGGCCACGGCGCTGGGCCAGAACAACGAAGACCTCGCCAGAGAGGCGCTTTCTCGACGCTCAGCGATCGCCACACAGCTCGAAGGAATGAAGAGCCAGCATGACCAGCTCGTCGAGCAAGAGGAACACCTCGTCACCACCTCCCAAGCACTACAAAGCCGCGTCGAGTCGTTCCGCACCCAGAAAGAGACGATGAAGGCCGCCTATACCGCTGCCGAGGCACAGACCAAGATCGGTGAGGCGGTTTCAGGAATCTCGAAGTCAATGGGCGACACTGGACTGGCCATGCAGCGTGCACAGGACAAGATCGGATCGATGCAGGCGCGAGCAGGGGCAATTGATGAGCTCCTCGCCTCAGGAGCCCTCACAGACCTGACCGGCAGTTCTGACTCAATCCAGACACAGCTCGACGCCGCAACTCAGACCGATACCGTAGAGGCGGAGCTCGCCCAGCTGAAATCTCAGGTTGCGGCAGGTTCTTCGCCCGCCGCAGAGATCGCAGCCACGAATGAAACTGGCGAAGCCGAGAACGTTGAGGACGACTCGAGCAAAGATCCCTTTAGTCTCAAAGATAAGTAACGAAACAGGAGTATCACCCCATGGCAACACAACGCCGCTTCCCCGCTGATCATCAACTGACAGCGCGGATGACAGTCACCGTCTTTTTTATTGGACTCCTCTACGCCGTCTTTGTTGCGGGGTTGTTCGCCGCCCACATATCCGTAGCGTTCATCGTCATATTCGCTGGTGGAATGTTGATCGTCCAACTTTTCTATTCGGACCGAATCGCGTTGTACTCAATGGGTGGAAAGCTCGTCACAGAAAAACAAGCCCCGCAGCTCTATGGTGTCGTCAGTCGGCTGACTGCAATGGCTGACATGCCAATGCCCAAGATCGGCGTCGCTGAGACCGACATTCCGAATGCCTTCGCAACAGGACGTAACCAGAAGCACTCAGTTGTCTGTGTCACGACTGGTCTTTTGCGCAGGCTTACTGAACCTGAACTTGAGGCTGTTCTCGCGCACGAACTCTCCCATGTCGCGCACAGAGACGTCGCAGTGATGACAATCGCCAGCTTCCTCGGCATTATGGCGGGCATGCTGACCCGAGTACTGATGTGGTCCGGGCTGTTCGGAGGCATGGGCGGAAACAATCGGAACAACCAGAACAGCAACGGTTCGAATGTGTTCGCCATTGAAATGGCGCTGATGCTGTTTTCAGCGCTTGTATACGCGATCAGTTTTGTATTGATCCGGACGCTGTCTCGCTATCGCGAGCTCGCCGCGGACCGCGCCGGGGCGATCCTGATAGGCAACCCAAACATGCTGGCCACAGCGCTTCAGAAGGTGAGTGGGGAGATGGCTCGCATTCCGAGTCGCGACCTTCGAGCCGCAGAACACTTCAACGCATTTTACTTTGCGCCAGCCCTAGCACCGGGAGCAAGTCTCGCAACGCTCTTTTCAACGCACCCCTCACTCCAAAAGCGACTCGACGCCCTTGCAAAGCTGGATGCGCAGATGCGCCAGCAGATCTCGTAGCGGCCGCTCTTCTCAATGGGTCTCTTCGACGCTCTGCTCGGAAAGAGCAAGGTTGCCCAGCCGGATCTTGGCCATCTCTTTGCCCTCTCGAGTGCTGCGGTCAGTCTCCAGGCAGCGGAAAACCTCGTCTCTACGCTTCGCGCCGGAGTGTGCTTTAAGTCCGTCGATGCACAGTCTTTTGCCGCAGCGCGCAGTGAAATCACGGGCCTTCTCACTCTGGAAGATGGAACCAACGCGGCAGCAACAGGAGACTCGGGAGTCACACTCCACGAGGTCACCGACAAGTACAACTACAACTGGATGGTGTTGAACGGCACTGATTTTGACACCCTTGTGACACGCACACATTTCATCAACTCGACACTTGATGATCACGGATTCGGACCACAGCTCCTCTGTTCTGTGTTTGGTTTCCGCCCCGCGGGGGCGATAAAGGACAGCGCGGCTTCGACATACATGGTGTATCTCTTCAAACAGGGCACCTTCTATCCGTTCGTACCCCAGGGGGGAGAGCGCAGAAACAACGAGATTGAACTGCGGATCAAGAATGAACTCGGCAACGAGCTTCGGATTGAACCTCAACTCGATCGCTGGTTTCCCATGTGGGACCTACCGCTGTAGATCAGCTGACTGGATACGCCCTGCCGCGCGGATCAAAGGGATCCCACGCTGGCTCTGAAGTATTGAGAAAATTAACAAAGGTTGCCACGAGACGGTCCTTAGCCAACGAACTCGGAGACGCTCCGTGGTGAAGTACGGGAACGAGTGTCGAAGGATGCCCAGCTACCCACTCAGCCTGATCCTCTTTATTGAGTTCGCCCGCGAGCTTTGCGAGATCACGTCGAAGCAGATGTCGCTTTGAGACGAATCGCACCCAGGTCTCGTAGCGGTCGTAGTAGACATAACGCTGGTCTTGACAGACAAGAATCCGCGAAGCTGGCGTCGAACTGTGGATCGCATAGCTGTCGATGCCAATAGGAACGCCTTCAACAGTATTCGACGCATCAGTCATTGACGTCGCTTGGGCCACGTGCACGACACATAGATCGTTCTCTTGGTACTCCTCGAGTGTCACCCTTCCCGATGCGAGATCTTCCATCGTTGCGAGAAAACGCTCGCGCGGACCTTTGACAATTGATTCGTAGCGCTCTGGCGACTCGATAATCCGCTCAAGTACGGCAAGCAATGCTCGATAAGAGACAGTCGTCGCCCGCCCAGGTATCACCGCTGAATCGACAAGGTCAACGATCGCAAGATCTGGATCTTGCATCAGCGCCTCAAGAATCCAGGCGATCTCCGCTGCCCGAGATGAACGAACAACTCCAAAATCCCCGACGCGCGCAACCTCAACAAGCAGCTCGGCGCGTTCAATTGCTCGCTCAGGATTGGTCAGAAAATACAGACTGATCAGGCCATCAACATCAAGATGATCATTGGTAACCACATCAGCGGAATGATCCCATGCATCCTCATCAAGAAGATAGGCGTAGGCAATCTCTGCAGACAGATCGCGCCAAAGGCCAGCTGGTGTCGGACTGATCGGCCAATGCGAAAGAACCATCGCACTGTTGGGACGCGGGGCACCATCTACAACAAGATGTCGTTGATCTCCAAGCTCATCAAGGCCAAGGTAGTGATACTTCGGAAATGGTGATTCTTTCGTCACTTGATGCAATCAACAGACGACATCGAGCTCCTTGGCAAGAGCGAGGTCTGCATTCGTCACTCCGCCAAGCGAGTGCGTCGAAAGCCGAAGTGTCACCACGTTCCAGCGAATATCAACATCGGGATGATGACCTACGCGGCTTGCGATTGCACCAACTGCGTTCACAAATTCAAGAGCAGCATCAAAATCGTCACAGCGCACGACACGAACGAGTTCATTATCTTGGTGCGCCCATGCGCCACCGGCGATCGCCGAGGAGATGGCACCTTGATCGAGTAACCCCACGCGTTCAACGCTAGCCCACGGGATTAGCTACTCGAATCGAGATCAACCTCGACAACAAGCGGCGCATGATCTGAGGGTTGGGGGCCCTTTCGGGCATCGCGGTCAATTCCGGCAAAGCTCAGTTTCTTAAGTAGTGGAGCACTTATGAGACCAAGATCAATTCTCATTCCCCACCCTCGATGAAACGATCCTCCTCGATAGTCCCACCAGGTGTAGAGAGCATCTTCATTTGGATGCAGTTCTCGCACCGCGTCATAGAGCCCCCACGCGCAAAGTTCCTGAACCGCCGCACGCTCTTCTTTCGTGACATGTGTGGCTCCAACAAACTGGTCAATATCCCATACGTCGCGATCTTCAGGAGCGACATTGAAATCTCCAAAGACCCCGACCATCTGAGTGGCAGAGCACGTTGCCTCGAGGTCAGCTCGGAGACTTCCGAGCCACGCAAGTTTTGACTGGTAGTGCTCGGACTCAATGGATCGCCCATTGGGTACATATACCGAATAGAGCCGGATCCCGTTGCAGGTCGCGGAGATCACCCGACACTCACTTACCTCAGTGGGATCTTCATCAAAGAATGCCGACCTCGGTTCCTCTAGCCCGACGCGAGAAATGACCGCCACTCCGTTCCATTGGGAGTTGCCAAAGTGCGCGCTTTCATAACCAAGATCTTGAAAAACGTGAAATGGGAAGACCTCGTCTTTGCACTTGGTCTCTTGCAGCATGAGCACATCTGGACGTACTTGCTCAATCCATTGCGTGACGCGGTCAATGCGTGCGCGAAGCGAGTTCACGTTCCAGGTCGCGAGTTTCATCGTCCCTAAACCGGCGCGAGGAAAAAGAGCAAGTCGAGTTCGCAGCAGATCTCACCATCAACCGTGGCAATGCCGTGACCTTTACCAGCGCGAGTCGAAATACGACTCATCACCACTTCGAGATCAAGTCGTTCTCCTGGCACTACCTGACGACGGAACCTCGCCTTGTCGATTCCGCCAAAAAGTGGAATGCGACCGCGGAAGCGCTCATCTGCTAGCACTGAAGCCGCTCCAAGCTGAGCCAGCGATTCGACCATCAAAACACCCGGGAGCGTTGGTCTTTCCGGAAAATGACCGGCGAAAAATGATTCATCTCCCGTAAGGAGCCAGTATCCCTTGGCACGCTCGCCAGCTACAAGTTCAGTGATCTCATCAACGAACAGGAACGGCCTGCGATGCGGAATGAGATCTTCGATACTCCACGCTGAGGTCACTTTGACCCCCTTTTCTTTGTGGCACCCACCTTGGAGGTTATCTTTTTTGCTTTAGCAGATTTCTCTGGAACTTTCTTCGCTGGTACTTGAGGTGCAGCGACTTTTTTCGCTGCTGTCCCCTTCGTGGCTTCCTTAACGCCAGCGCCAGCCTTGACGACAACGCCTTTCTGAGGAGTGCGTCGCGGCGGTGCCTTCTTTGCTGGAGCAAGTTTTGTTGCCGCTGACTTCACTGTTGGCTTGACCGCTTCTGCCTTGGCGCTTGGTCGGGCCCTTGTGGCAACCTTTTTCGCAGCAACCTTTTTCGTAGGCGCCTTTGCAGCAGGTTGACCTGAAGGCTTCATCGAGTCATGCTTTGAGGACGTCGCCTTTGGAGCGCGAGGCCGTATCCGACGCGCTCCCTCTTCAGCTCTCTGGACTGCCAGAGCAGCTTTGGCTCCTTGGGCTGTTACCTCTGGAAGAGCAAGTTCTATTCCGCGACGTTGTGGATCAAGCCCACGGATCACGAACTTGCGGATCTCTCCACGCGCAAGAACCTCGCGTGGGCTTCGCGGAGCAGGTGTACCAAGTCCAGCGAGCGGTGCATAACACTGCACACTTTGATACCTGATGATTGCACCGTGTGAGGTAAAACTTTCAACCTCAGCCTCGATAACCTCTCCAAGAGGATGCGCGGCAATAAAGGTGATGAACGTCGTTGGGTCGTTCACTGCAGCAACTGAGGTTGCAACGCGACGATGAGGGCGCTCTTGTACCTCGGTGCCAGCTCGGGCCTTTGGCTTCTCCTTAACTGGTGCTTCAGCAGCCGCGGTCTTTTTTGCCCTGCTTGGAGGAGGCGTCTTCGGCTTTGGCATCGGAGGAAGGTTGCGCACTCCGCGTACCGCTGCGCGGCTCTTGGCTCCGCGGACCGGCGATCTTGGAATGAAGATCCAGCCAACTCCGGGCACCGGAGAGGCACCAAGCAACCGATCGTCCTCAAACAGCCAGGCGTGGTCACCATGAAACTCCTGGAACGAGTCGTTTGAGAGCACGATCGCCTTTGACTTCTCGGCAATTTTGAGCACGAAGGCATCTCCGCGACCAATCGCTCCCGCTGGCGGCGAGAGGTATTTGCCCTTGACGAGCGCATCTTCGAATCGGTGGAGTTCCGAGGGATCAATTCGGTGGGCGAAAGTCGCGTCGACGACAACGGTGATCTCTGCCTTGGGATACTCCTTGTGGAGTTCTGCGAGGGCACTTTCAAGCTGGTCAAGGCTCGGAACATTGCGACCTTCGGTCGCAATGTTCGATCCATCTACAACAATGCGTGATTTTGCCATGAATATTCAGTCAATCACTTCGCAAGAGAGTTTCGGTGGTTTATGCCAGATAAGTTGAGCAGAGACCACGCAAGCTCGCGCGTCTCTGCTCAACGGTGCTCCCTAGGCATCAGGAGAAGCGCCGATTGCCTCATCAAGAAGATGCGTCACCTCGAGGTCATGCAGGATATGCGATCCGGTGGCGGGACTCGCCGCTGCAGCTCTTGCCACATGACGAACCTTGAACGTGTCACCTGCGCGCTGGACGAGCCGCTCGAGCACGAAGCTCCATGAGCCCATATTGGCCGGCTCATCCTGGAGCCAGACGACCTCCGACGCCTTTGGATACCGCTGAAACACCGCATCTATCCCTTGCTCCGGCCACGGGTAGAGCTGTTCGAGCCGAATGATCGCACTGTGGGAACCACCGAGGTTGGCCGCGCGACGAGCGTCTCTCCGGTCGAGCGCCTCAAAGGCGATCTTGCCAGTACACAGAACAATTCGCTCGATGTTTGAACTCTCCTTATCACTGACCGAAGGATCATCCAAGACCTCATGGAAAAATCCACTCGAAAGTTCAGCAATGCGAGACCGAGCTTGCCTCGCACGCAAGAGGTACTTCGGGGACATAACGATCAGTGGGCGCCGCGTTGCATTGTGTGCGTGAGCACGCAGCAGGTGGAAATACTGGGCTGTCGTCGTCGGCTGAGCAATCGTCATGTTCGCATTTGCTGCTGCGGCAAGATAGCGCTCAAGGCGCGCAGAGGAATGTTCTGGCCCCTGACCTTCGTAACCATGCGGGAGTAGCATCACCAGCCCAGAGGTCTGGCCCCACTTCTCCTCGCCAGCGACGATGAAGTTGTCAATAATGATCTGGGCGCCGTTGGCAAAATCTCCAAACTGGGCCTCCCAGACAACCAGCGTGTTCTGGCTTTCGACTGAATATCCGTATTCGAATCCAAGCGCCGCGAACTCTGAAAGCAGCGAGTCGTAG
>DATLTI010000321.1:0-3218 GCA_035533675.1 Acidimicrobiales bacterium
GTGTGCTCATGCGCGCGAAATGTATCTCGCCGGTGGACCAACGTCACCTCGGTCGCAATCGGCTCAAGTGCCAGCGCCCAGTCAAATGCCGAGTCTCCCCCACCAACAATGACAACCTTTTTATCCGCGAGCTCTGATGGCTTTGGCACGTAATAGATCAGGCCGCGTTCTTCGTAGTCACGACCCACAGGAAGTGGGCGCGGTTCGAATGTTCCAATTCCTCCGGTGATCACGACAACCGTGGTAACTACCGTTCCCCCACCCGAGAGTCGGACACTCCACCGTTCGTCAACCCGTTCGAGTCCCTCGATGCGCTCTCCAAGAATCCAGATCGGTGAGAACGGCTCAACCTGTGCGACCAGCCGGTCAACGAGCTCACGGCCAAGGACTTCGGGAAATCCCGCGACGTCATAGATCTTCTTTTCGGGATAGAGCGCGGTAATCTGCCCGCCAGGGACCTCAAGCATGTCAGCGATTGCAATCTTGAGGCCACGAAAGCCCGCGTAATACCCCGCGTACAGTCCGCTTGGTCCTGCGCCCACGATGAGAATGTCTACATCGTGATTCTGGACGTCACTCATCAAGCCTCGTTTCAGATGGATTCGGGAGAGAGTCCCAGCTCAGCCAGCGTGGAATCCCGATACAAGTGTGGTATCGACGCCAATCGTACCCGTTATCGAAACGCCTCCGGGATTTCCAAGAGGAGTCTCGTGGCCAAGAAGCGTAACCGAAAAGAAGGTCGCATTATCCTTCGCAAATTCAAGGTCGGCACCGTCGAACTCGTCAACTTGCCTGATCGCATCGACCGGACAGGTCGCAACACAGACACCGCAATCGATGCATTCGACAGGGTTGATGTAGAGCTTGCGCCCCCCCTCGTAGATGCAATCGACCGGGCAAACATCCATACAGGTCCTGTCTTTGATATCGATACAGGCAGCGCCGATGGCATAAGCCATAAAACTCTCCTCGTGTTTCCTAGTGCGTAGAACAACTGGCCCAAGCAGGCGAACAAAAAAAGTCGCAGTTCAACGCTTTCGTGCCAGTTTCAGATACATGTCGTAGTCGATGCCACGTGAACGAAACCACTCATAGATGCCGTTCCAGAACAGCTCCGGATCCATCGTCAGAATCTGACCCTCTTCTGAACGCGATATTACAAGTTCACCCCAGCTCGCGGGATCGCGGTCGATCGCCTCGAGAAGCTTTCCGCCCTCCCAGAGCGCCAAATCTCCAGGATTGGTCAACATCTTTGACAAAACCGTGGCATCGGCGGGAATGGCAACCTCGACCACACTGTTGTCACGTACGACAATGACCGTGTCGCTGTCAGGACGGATCCGCCATTCAATGGTCAGCGACAAGGGGGCTCTTTCACTCTCGTTCATTCCAAATACAGCAGATGTCTAGAAAAAGGTCGTAATGACCTTGGCCAACAACACGTTCTGGTCAAGCAAAATCAACCGTTTTGCAATCTTCCATCCAGTCTCGTTGTCGCGCCGAAGGGTATCTTCACGCGCGCCGACAAACAGGTTGACCTCGTCCCGAAGCCGGTTTTGCCAGACAAAGAAGCTGCTGTTTACCTTCAGCTCGTCACCATTGACCTCGATGACGCGGACATTGGTAATGAGATGTCGAATACGCGAAAATGGCTCTTCGCACCAGTGGATACCGGTATTGATCTGGCGCACTCGTCCGGCAAGGGTGCGCTTGCCTTCATCGAACCATGAGATCTCGTTCAGCGAGCTCGTGTTCTCGCGCGCCTGTTCGCCAAACTTCACATTGCGACGAATCGGCATGTGATAGTGGATGTCATCTGCAATGAGATTGATCCAGTCGTCAAACCTGCGATCGTCTAACAGCGCAGCCTCGTGGTAATAAAACTGTTCGATCTCCTCGCGCAACAACAAGCGCTCGAGAACGCTCTGTTCGTTATCGGTCAACATCTCTCCTCCAGATCCCTTGCGGCGCTATCAGATGTCTATTGGTCAATATGCTTGACGACTTCGATCACATCAATACAGAACGCCATGTCATCAGAGCCGATTTTCGATGGTTCGCTGCTTTGGAGAACCTTTACGAAAAGCCAACCGCCGTCCCTCGGATTCGCGGTGATCTCGACGACGTCTCCACCGCGAACGCGCACATGAGTACCTTCGGGTAGATCCCTGATCAAAACAGCGTCATTTGCCGCGCCGGTTATTGCAGCACCACCGACCGCCTCGGTGTATTTCTGCGGAGCCGACTCCTGTTCGGTCATGACTTTGCCTTGCTCTTGGACTTGACGGCCTCACCGGCACTTGGCGACACCGGATTGACAGGGTAGATGTCCTCCCAAGATCCAGCCTCCATGAATTCAAGCCAACGGCGCAATCTCGAGCGCTGGTTCTCCTCAGCGACCTCGTAGTTGAGTGTCATCCCAGGAGCTTGTTGCTCATCGATGAACGCGTGACCCGCACCCATCATGAAGTTGTAGGGATAGCGCTTGGCGACAGTGCCAAAGCTTGCAGCCGAGGCGTAGTTCCAGTTTTCCATGTCGTCTGATTCGGTCAGTCCGCACGGGCCTCCGTAACGCATCATATAACGCCGTTGTGAGTCCTTGACATGCTGCGGAGCCATCCGATCAATTGGATAGGCACGCCAGCTCTCTGTTACTCCAACACTGTGGGGATGCCAGAGCAGGATGCGATGGGGCTGAATGTTTACATTGGGCCAGATCAGGGCAGTCTCGCCGATGATGTACTGATCCTTGTACTTTTCGCGCCTCTTTTCTCGCGTCTCGCGGTAGTAGTCATCGACACCCGGCTCGGTGAACCAGGTATCTCTGTATTCGGCAAGGCCCGGCTGTTCATAGATCGCGTTGTGCCCACCGTGCCCGAGTTCTGGAACCGTCATTTCGTAATCGGTGTAGGGAAATGGCGCACGGATCGGGGCTCGGCTTCCGCCTCCAGCATCACCCTGAGGTCCGATTGCTGCAACATTGATCGAGCGATGCGTCATCGCCGCGTGAGCCCGGTCACCGTCAAAGCTGAAGCCGGGGAACTTCCAGTTGCATGGAATGCGCCACTTGTAAACGGGATTGAAAAGTTCTACCCCGTTGTCCTCTCCGCCAGAGCTCTGAAAGGCGCGGCGCACGGTATCTGCATAGGGACCGAGGTAGTCCTCGAAGCTCGGAGCGCCCTTGTCCCATGTCGCCCAGATCGATCCGTAGTAGTTGC